>NZ_NPIZ01000005.1:0-9134 GCF_002251185.1 Prevotella sp. P5-126 | reverse complement strand
TGCCCTGGGCTAGGGAAACCATTGGGCTTTCAGCCCGTTTTTGCTTGTGTATCAAAATCTTTAGAAGAATCCTAACTGAAAATGCGCAACAGTACGTTGCTCTGCTGGAGGGATTTATTATGGATCGCCTTGCGGCTCGAAATCTCAATGAAAATCTTTAAGAGAATCTTTAACTAACATCTCTTTTCCGTGTTCTCCGTGTGGTCCGTGGATGTTTTTGGGAGTTGCTTCGCAAGATGTTTTGGAGTAGCGAAGACAGAGTGAGAGCGCGCTTTCACTATGCTGAGTCACGACAAAACAAACCACAGGTAAATCTTTGAGGAAATCTTCTTAAAGAATGGCCGGAGGCCAGAAATTAATCAATTCTACTCTAATCTTTAAACTCTAACCTTAACGCTAACCACTAAACTCTAAACACTAATCACTAAACTTTAACCTATAAACTATAAACTATGAACTATTTCTTGTCTAGGATTTCGTATTTGGAGACTTGGCTTTTGTATTCTGGGACGATGTCCTTCATCTTCTTTACTATATCCATGTCATTGTAGGTGTAGGAGAGGTCAAGGAGGGCCTTTTCGTTTTCACAGGCTGTGGCGTATTCATACTCGCGGACTTTGGCGCGCATGATCTTGGGATGCTTGGTGGGGATGTTTTCTTCCTGGTCGGAAAGGACTTCTTCGTAGAGTTTCTCGCCTTCACGCAAGCCAGTGAATTTTATTTCGATGTTCTTAGCACCGGAAAGGGCTATCATGCGCTTGGCGAGGTCAACAATCTTGACGGGTTTGCCCATGTCAAAGACGAAGATCTCACCGCCGTTACCCATGGTGCCTGCCTCAAGGACTAACTTACAGGCTTCGGGGATGAGCATGAAGAAACGGATGATGTCGGGATGGGTGACAGTGAGAGGACCGCCATTTCTAATCTGTTGCTTGAACAAGGGGATGACAGAACCGTTGCTACCCAGCACATTACCAAAGCGGGTGGTGACAAACTGGGTGATGCCCTTTACCTTGCCTTCGGCAATGGCTTTATTGAGTGATTGACAGTAGATCTCGCAGATGCGCTTGCTGCAGCCCATCACATTGGTGGGATTGACTGCCTTGTCGGTGGATATCATCACAAATTTCTTGGTGCCATACTTGACTGCCAGGTCTGCAATGACACGGGTGCCATAGATATTGTTTTGCACGGCCATAGCAGGGTTGTCTTCCATCATCGGCACGTGTTTATAGGCTGCTGCATGGAAGACATACTCTGGCTGATGCGCTGCAAAGATGGCTTCCATGAAAGTGGCATTGCAGATGCTGGCTACGATGGTCTCTGACTTGATAGCAGGGAACTGGCGTTGCATCAGCAGACGGATATCATGCATAGGGGTTTCTGCCTGGTCGATAAGGATCAGTTCTGAGGGATGATAGACTGCAACCTGGCGTACCATCTCTGAACCGATACTGCCGGCAGCACCTGTTATCATAATCCTTTTACCAGTGAGAAGAGCGCCTATGGCATTCATATCCACCTCTATCTTATCGCGTGGCAGGAGGTCTTCGATATCTACTTCATGGAGCTGGTCTTGCGGCAATTCGCTTTTCCCGTCCCACTCTAAAGCATGGGGCATCATCATGATCTTGATGCCATTAGCGATGAGTTCGTTGATGAGATGGTCATCTTCACGGAATGTATCTGCTTGAACCGGGGATACCAAGATGGCATCAATGCCATCGGCTTTCAACTGGGATGCTAACGTATCTTCTACCTCACGGACCTTCACACCCATGAGCATGTGACCTACCATCTGTCCGTCAGGACTAATGAAGCTATCAAGGACATAGCGTTGAGGGGATTGGCTCTTGATCATTTTCGCCATACCTATAGCGCCATGTTTGATTCCGTAGATCACGGTCTTCAGGGCTTGTTCGTCTTTTCTTCTCGCATCAAACATGCTCTTCACAGCTACTCTGACCATAAACATCAAACAGGTTGATGAGGTGAACATCAGGATAACACCTGAAAGGGATGGCATCAGGACTTCATCAATGGACCATACATGATTCACTGCCAACGACATCAGGTAGGTCAGCAGGGATCCGAGTGATGTTGCTGCTGCGATTCGTTGCAGGTCAACGAAGGAGGAGTAGCGCACTACCCCACTATAGGTGCTAAACACGCGAAAGGCTACCACAAAGAGCAATACGCATAGCAACAGGGAGTGGGTAATGGCCCAGAAACTGGCAGCAAACCCTGAACCTCCGAGTTCAAAGTATTCGGCGAGGTAGCCGGAGAACATCACAATGGCGCAGTCTAAGCATAATACGCCCCAATATGGTAGTGCTTTACTGGTAAAATACCAATTAAATATTTTTTGAATCATAATCGTTATTATATTATCTCACATGTTACACGGATCATCGGATTTTAAACGGAATTTATACGGATGGTTTTTTGGGGGTTGCTTCGCAAGAAATCTTTGGAGGAAATCTTTGTTAAGATGTTGCTTCGCAAGAAATAATCTATCACTCAGATAGGCAGCTACAACATAATCTTTAACTATAATCTTTGACTAAAATACGCAACAGTACGTTGCTCTGCAGGAGGGATTTAATGGGGATCGCCTTACAGGCTCGACATCTTAATGAAAATCTTTAGAAGAATCTTTAATAGAATCTTTAACTCTAAACTATAACCTTAACGTTAACCTTAACGCTAACCGCTAACCTTTAAACTATAACCTTTAACCTATAACCTCTAAACACTCGGTGTTCTCTGTGTGGTCCGTGGATTTAACAGGATAGTTCTTCTATTCCAGGAGCCGATGGAGTATCAGTCCCAGTGACGTGGTTGCCCTTTGGAAAACGGTGGTTTTCATCGGCGATAGAAGAAGAGTGATAGAGCAATCCTGCGTCATTTCCTCTTTCTATTTGATGGAGTCGTTGGCGATCACCGGCTGCGGTGATGGTGCCATATTGCTATTGACTGGCATCATATAAGTCCTTCGTTTTGTGTTTTACGATTCGTAGCAAGGGGTTATGACAGTGATAACAGGTTTGTTTGAATCTAGCATTTTCCCCTCGTGCGTGTGTCGCTATCAAGGGTTTTCTGGTGACCCTCAGGTCATCCCCACCCTTGTAGCGTACAAAGGTACGCATTTTTCTGTATAAAACATCAAAATGTTATGAAAAAATTTAGGTGCGCCAATAAAGGGTTTATTCTGAGTAGCCTGAAGGCTAGAAATCTTATGTGGAAATCTTTGAGAAAAATCTTTGGCCAGAGGCCAGAAATCATTTATCTTTTTTCATTCTATCTCCTTTCTTTATTTCTTGCGTAAGCAATATCTTTATTAAGATTTCCTCCAAAGATTTCTTGCCAAAGGCAATTCCCAATACTCCAACTGATTCTTTTGTAGCCTGAAGGCTAGAAATCTTATGTGGAAATCTTTTTTAAAGAATGGCCGGGGGCCAGAAATGGATAAATAACAGTGCTGTTTGATTTTCTTAGTAGCCTGAAGGCTAGAAATCTTGGAGGAAATCTTCTTTAAAGAATGGCCGGAGGCCAGAAATTGTGTATCATTATTCATTTTATCTCCTTTCTTTATTTCTTGCGCTCACGCAATATCTTTATTCAGAATTCCTCTAAAGATTTACCTATGGTTTGTTTTGTCGTGACTCAGCATAGTGAAAGCGAGCTCTCACTCTGTCTTCGCTACTCCAAAACATCTTGCCGAAGGCAACCAAAATACTCAATTTTTTATTAACAGAAAGAATAGCCAAAACATTAGAACAACCGAACTTGTTCGATACTTCCATTAGCATCTAAGCGATACCATTCGCTATAAACACGATCCATTGAAAAATTAATTAGCATGCCCCAACGGGTATGTGTAAGAACCATATAATTCTTCAGTTGTTTTCTTTGTTCGTCTTTGATATATTTGAGAGCTTTAAGTTCGATAATAATATCATCATCTACGACAAGGTCCATTCGATAAGTTTTATCCAACCTAACATCGTCCCAATACATAGGCAGCTCTTTTTGTACTTCTACTTTATATCCATCTTGCACTAACAAGTACTTTAAAGCACATTCATAAGCTGATTCCAACAAGCCACCATGATACTTATTAAAAACTTTCATAGCTACACCTACAATATGCTTTTGTCGTGCAAGCTGTTTGTTATATTCTTCTATCAAATTCATGTTCGTATTCTGTTTAAATTCATAAATATGTTGTATTATTTAAAGCTTGGGTTAAGCCCGGAAATCGTCAGATCTACTGAGGCGGCTCCTTTTTGTGTTGCCCATGGCTAGAAATCTTATGTGGAAATCTTTGTTAAGAATGGCCTAGGGCCAGAAATCACGTTTCTTTTTCATTCTATCTCCTTTCTTTATTTCTTGCGTAAGCAACTCCCAACACTTCAACTGATTCTTTTGTAGCCTGAAGGCTAGAAATCTTATGTGGAAATCTTTGTTAAGAATGGCCTAGGGCCAGAAATCATTTATCTTTTTCATTCTATCTCCTTTCTTTATTTCTTGCGTAAGCAATATCTTTATTAAGATTTCCTCCAAAGATTTCTTGCCTAAGGCAATTCCCAATACTCCAACTGATTCTTTTGTAGCCTGAAGGCTAGAAATCTTATGTGGAAATCTTTGTTAAGAATGGCCTAGGGCCAAAAATCACGTTTCTTTTTCATTCTATCTCCTTTCTTTATTTCTTGCGTAAGCAATATCTTTATTAAGATTTCCTCCAAAGATTTCTTGCGCAGCAACTAAAAAATTTTTCTGTGATTTACCTGAGGTGAATTCTGTGTGACATTTCATTTATTCGGCGGGGGTGAAGTCTTCGTTGTGGACGTCGCGGAGGGCGACGGCATAGCCGCCGACCTCGATGACGAGTTGGCGGTCGCGGTCAACGCGGACGATGTAGCCCTCGAAACCTTTGAAGATGCCAGTGAGGACGCGGAGTTTGACGCGGTCTTTGGCGAATTTCAGGAAGGGGTCACGTAAGAAGGTGATGTGTTCGGGGTGACTGGAGAGGACTTGCATGAAAGGTTGCATCTTCTGGTGGGAGATGCTGGCGGGGAGCCCTGTGCTGCAGTCTTTGATCAGATGGTAAGAGGGGTAATGGGTGCGTAAGAAGGTTTGTAGCGACTGGGTGTCACCCTGTAGGAAGACGAGGCCACTGACGGTGGGGAGGTGTTTCTTGATGACTCCCTTGCCATTACTCTTCTGTTTATATTTATAGGAGTAATGGATGAAACAGGCGTGAGGGGCTTCAGGATGGGCGAGGTTGTAGGCGTCCATCTCTTTTTTGAACGCCTCTACCTGTCTGTTATGTACGAAGAGGTAGCCCCAGGGTTGTTGGTCATCCCCTACCCTTTCTTCGGCATTAGATACTTGTTGTTTTACTGGTTCTGATGTAGCATCAGCACTTTTGATACGTATGCCTTTCGGAAAACGCTTGTCGTTTTCGTTGGCAACAGAAGGTGTTGTAGAGCAATCCTGCGTCATTTTTTTTATTCTATTGTTTGAGGTTTAGTGGGGTGCTACCCATGTGGCGTACAAAGTTACGAATTATTTTTTAATATCACACAGAAATCAGTGATTTTGTTTATCCACGGAGCACAATCATCGGATCATCGGAATTTATCCACGGAGCACACGGAGGGCACGGATCGTCGGAAATTATCCACGGAATTATTTTGGAAGTTGCTTCGCAAGAAATCTTTGGGGAAATCTTTGTTGAGATGTTGCTGACGCAAGAAATGAATCATCGGATCATCGGAATTTAGACGGAATTTATACGGAGTTTTTATCCACGGAGCACACTCTAAGCAATCATCGGAATTTAAACGGATGTTTTTTTGGATTCTTCGCAAGATTTGATATACAAGCAACAACGGGCTGAAGGCCCAATGGCTTCCTTAGCCCAGGGTAACACCCTGCGGACTTGATGTAACATATACACCTACGTCCTGTAAGGACAAAAGTATTTACCTAGATAGGCTGATATCAAAAATCTTTAAGAAAATCTTAACAGAAAATGCGCAACAGTACGTTGCTTTGCAGGAGGGATTTATTATGGATCGCCTTACAGGCTCGACATCTTAACTATAATCTTAAAGAAAATCTTTAACTAGAATCTTTTTCTGTGTATTCCGTGTGTTCCGTGGATTATTATCATCGGATATTAGACGGAATTTATACGGAAACAAAATCTTTAAGAAAATCTTAACAGAAAATGCGCTCTTCCTCAGGGTGTTGCCCTGGGCTAGGGAAACCATTGAGCTTTCAGCCCGTTTTTGCTTGTGTATCAAAATCTTTAGAAGAATCCTAACTGAAAATGCGCAACAGTACGTTGCTTTGCAGGAGGGATTTATTATGGATCGCCTTACGGCTCGACATCCTAACGAAAATCTTGAAAATAATCTTAAAAGAATCTGTGTGATCCGCGTAAACCGTGTGAGACATTTCAGGAGTTAGTGTTAAGGTTAGCGTTAGGGTTAAAGATGGAAAATTGTTAGTATTTTTACCAGACAAATTTATTTTTTTCAATAACAATAATTAAAAACCAAAAACAACTAAAAACATGAGCAAAAACAAGACTTTGTACAAGTATGAATTCGCCAACAAGTTAGGCGTCAGTCTTAAAACATTTGGAAGATGGATTGAGCCTTATCGTGATGATCTGGAAAAGTTGGGTGTGAAGCGTAAAGGACAACTTCTTACTCCTGGCGCAGTAAAATATCTATGTAAGGTATTCTGCGTTGATTTAGACGAATAACGGAGAATGTTGGACTATGTTAGACAATGTTAGACAATGTTGGACATTGTTGGACATTGTTGGACAGTCACCTTTTCAGACTTTGTACCTTTGCAAACGACAACAGGTGATGGGCCCTGAATGATGAGGGGAAGACACCACGAGAATCTAAAACAGTTTAAAACCAAAGATTATGACAAAAATCAGAAATCCAACAACAGGGAAGAGGGAAGGAAGATGCACTAAAACGCATCATTCTCCGATGAACACCCTACCAGTTATCGTTCGGTTCTCGTTCACTTCTCGTTAGGTCCTCGTTCGTCTCTCGTTCGTCTCTCGTTGCTTATTCGTTAGTCTATCGAAGACCTATCGAGGACCGAACGAGGAACAAGCGAAAAACGAACGAAAGAGCGACGAGAAAACGACGAGAAAGGAGCGAAAATGCGACGAGGAAGGAGCGATGTAGCTTCTTGCTGGTGGCGAGGAAGCTTTTTTATTCATTCCGCCAATATTGGCACAAAATCAACGTTTTCGTTAAGCCAAATGAGCAGAATAAAGCTCGCTTTAATTCTGCCATGGCGAGAAAACGAAGGATGAAATCCAACATTAAAACAACAAACATTATGGCAATTTTAAACGGTATTATTTCAAAACTTTGTGGTTCAGCAGGTAATCTCACCTTCAAACGAAACGGTGGACAGACGGTGGTATCAGAGAAGATCACCCAGAAGAAAGACGCGAAGACGGGTCAACAGCTGAAACAGCGCATGAAATGGGCGAACATCATCAGAGAATATCAGGTGTTGCAACCCTATATGAAGCTCGCCTTCGGCGGTACACGCAACAGACGTAGCGACTACCATAAATTCGTGTCGTCGAACCTCTCACACTCTCCTGTGTATCTCACCAAGCCAGACGTGAATGCAGGCATCTGCATTGTTGCACCCTATGAGATCACACACGGTAAGGTGAAGTCGATATCGGTGACCGGTAAGGGTAACCAGGCGGTGACAGACATCGATCTCGGCGACCTGGTCATCACAGCAGAGACCACCGTGGCGGAGTTCTCGAATGCCGTAGTGCAGAACAACAGGGGGTATGATTACGGGGACCAGATCACCTACTTCCTCCTCACACAAGAGGTGAACGACGTGACACACGTGCCGATGGTAAATGTGGATGCCAGTAGCGTGGTACTCGTGAGACGTAGCGAAACGAAGCTACTGTCCCTTGCAGACGTTCGTGGCTTCTCTATCCAGGAGGGCTGTCTCGCAGCACAGCAAAATCATGACTTCGGCAACCACGGTATGGTATGGATTCACTCCCAGAAAAGAAAAAACAAAACGGAGATATCGGCTCAGTACCTCATCGTGGAGAACAAGCTATTGGAGGCATACCAGAATGATGAGGCGTACGAAGAGGCGGTGAACAGCTATGGCGGTTCGACCGACATCTTCCTCTCGCCCGACGAGAAGTCTAACAAGGAAAAGACTGATGAGGTGGTGTCGCCTACTACCCCAACAGACACGAAGAAGACGCTGACACTGGTGGCGAACCCGATGGGCGGTGGCAGTGTGTCCGGCGGCGGTAAGTATGAGGCTGGCACGGAAGTGACCATCACTGCTACCCCATCGGAGAACTACACCTTTAAGAGATGGAGTGATAACGACACCTCTGCGTCACGTACCATCACGGTGAATAGCAATCAGACGCTCACAGCCTACTTCGAGACGGTGACTGGTGGGGATTCGTCTGAACAGAACCCTGGTGGCGGATTGGAGGGGTAACAGATAACCACAAGAGAGATTTATGCAACTAATCCTATTTTTATATTTAAAAACTACGAGTATGAGAATTAATTGGAAGCGCGTAGCGCTGTATGTGCTGAGACTGATAGAACTGGTGATCACTGGTGCTGCCGGCGGGGCTATGACCCAGCTGTGATGCGGATCATGGGAGGGTTTGGGTGGGATCATCGATCATCGGAATTTAGACGGATTTAGACGGATGTTTTTGGGTTGCGCGAGCGCAAGAAATCTTTGGAGGAAATCTTTATTGAAATGTTGCTTCGCAAGAAATAATTCAATAACCAAGAAACTATAATCTTTAAAGAAAATCATTGACCAAAATGCGCTCGAGTACCTCGCTTCTGGGAAGGGATTTATTGGGGATCGCATCGGAGATGCTCGAAATCTTAAATAAAATCTTTAGAATAATCTTTATTCAAGTTTCGCAACTGAGGGAATTGATTGAAGTAAAAGAACGTTTTCGTTAAGCCAAATGAGCAGAATAAAGCTCGCTTTAATTCTGTCATGGCGAGAAAACGAAGGATGAAATCCAACGTTTTCGTTAAGCCAAATGAGCAGAATTAAGT
>NZ_NPIZ01000049.1:0-1775 GCF_002251185.1 Prevotella sp. P5-126 | reverse complement strand
AATTATCTAAGATCCGTCTCCAGAAAGGAGGTGTTCCAGCCGCACCTTCCGGTACGGCTACCTTGTTACGACTTAGCCCCAATCACCGGTTTCACCCTAGGCCGACCCTTGCGGTCACGGACTTCAGGTGCCCCCAGCTTTCATGGCTTGACGGGCGGTGTGTACAAGGCCCGGGAACGTATTCACCGCGCCATGGCTGATGCGCGATTACTAGCGAATCCAGCTTCGTGGGGTCGGGTTGCAGACCCCAGTCCGAACTGAGGATGGCTTTCTTGATTAGAATGCACTTGCGTACACCCAACTCTCTGTACCACCCATTGTAACACGTGTGTAGCCCCGGACGTAAGGGCCGTGCTGATTTGACGTCATCCCCACCTTCCTCACACCTTACGGTGGCAGTGTCTCCAGAGTGCCCAGCATAACCTGATGGCAACTGAAGAGAGGGGTTGCGCTCGTTATGGCACTTAAGCCGACACCTCACGGCACGAGCTGACGACAACCATGCAGCACCTCCATAGGCGCCCCGAAGGGCCTCACCATCTCTGGATCGTTCGCCTACAGTTCAAGCCCGGGTAAGGTTCCTCGCGTATCATCGAATTAAACCACATGTTCCTCCGCTTGTGCGGGCCCCCGTCAATTCCTTTGAGTTTCACCGTTGCCGGCGTACTCCCCAGGTGGGATGCTTAACGCTTTCGCTTGGGCGCTCACTGTATATCGCAAACACCGGGCATCCATCGTTTACCGTGCGGACTACCAGGGTATCTAATCCTGTTCGATACCCGCACTTTCGAGCTTTAGCGTCAGTTGTAGCCTTGTCAGCTGCCTTCGCAATCGGAGTTCTTCGTGATATCTAAGCATTTCACCGCTACACCACAAATTCCGCTGACATCGAATACACTCAAGTCTCACAGTTCGCGACGCACATCATACGGTTGAGCCGCTGCATTTCACGTCACGCTTATAAGACCGCCTGCGCTCCCTTTAAACCCAATAAATCCGGATAACGCCCGGACCTTCCGTATTACCGCGGCTGCTGGCACGGAATTAGCCGGTCCTTATTCATAAGGTACATGCAAAACAGGACACGTCCCGTATTTTATTCCCTTATAAAAGAGGTTTACAACCCATAGGGCAGTCATCCCTCACGCTACTTGGCTGGTTCAGGCTTCCGCCCATTGACCAATATTCCTCACTGCTGCCTCCCGTAGGAGTTTGGACCGTGTCTCAGTTCCAATGTGGGGGACCTTCCTCTCAGAACCCCTACTGATCGTTGCCTTGGTGGGCCGTTACCCCGCCAACAAGCTAATCAGACGCATCCCCATCCCATAGCGATCAATCTTTGTTCCACATCAGATGCCGTCCGTGGAAAACATCAGGCATTAATTCGACTTTCGCCGGGCTATTCCTGACTATGGGGAAGGTTGGATACGCGTTACTCACCCGTGCGCCGGTCGCCATCTATCAAAGCAAGCTTCGATAATGCTGCCCCTCGACTTGCATGTGTTAAGCCTGTAGCTAGCGTTCATCCTGAGCCAGGATCAAACTCTCCATTGTAAAAATATCTTTGATACTTCTTAAAGAAGTGTCGTGTCTCTGTTCAGAACGAATCTCATATCCGGTAGTATCATGGATCATAAAGCACCTTGATTCCTAAAAATCGACGGTTCGTAAATTCACCCAAGACTGTACTCATAAAAAGTAAGTCTCGCTTCTTGTACTACTACTTCTCTGTTTTATGTAAATCTTTCAAAGAACTCTTCCTTCAGTGCTTGTCA
>NZ_NPIZ01000048.1:0-31616 GCF_002251185.1 Prevotella sp. P5-126 | reverse complement strand
AGAATTTTATCTGTCTCATTGTTGGACAGAACCCCTCTCGTAGATTTGCTCGGCAAAAGCGAACCTGCCGAGAAGTTACAAACTGTAAGAGAATTAAGTCTTAAATTTATTTAGTGGACACTAGTGAATTATAATATATTTTTGCCCTAAAATCCGTTATTATTAGCAAAATCTTAACAGTACACATACATACTTGATAACTAAAGCGTTAGACGATATATAACGGCTTTTAACGTGAGAGGGGTGAGGCATAGAATTCAGAAAGATCTGTTGACAGAAGTTAAAATTTGAGAGAGCACTCAACTTAATGGAGAGAGATAGGTATTGTGATGTGTTTTATGTATATTAATAGGTTCGCGCGCGAGCTGTGTTATGGTAGGCGCACGTCAAAAATACCCATTGTGGCCATTTCTGCAACTTCAACTTGTCAGTGTACCACCCGACGAGTTGATTCGCCACAGACGCCTTGCAAATACCTTAAAACGGGTATTATAATCACCAGATAGTATCGGCGATCTGATTATTGGCTGTTCGTCGCCACCTCGACCCATCTTCGTCGTGTTCTCGTCGTCATTTCGCTGTTTTTTCGTTGTTTTCTCGTTCGTTTTTCGATTGGTTCTTTATCGGCAAACGAATGACGAGCGAGAGACGAACGAAAGACGAACGAGAACCGAGCGAAAAGGGAACGAGAAGCGATCGAGAACGGAACGAAAATGGACAGAAAAAAGATTAAAATTCAGTGTGTTTTGTAAACAAGTATGCCTACACATCGCATTCATCTTGTTAAAAATGTTAGCATACTATATATAGACATGATAGTATGTTGGCTATTGTTTAGTGAAGAGGTATCATACGATTTGCTAAAAACTGAATGATATATATGTTTTCAGAGACGCAGAATGTAATAAATGTGAAAAGAAACAGAATAATCGCTATTTTTCTTTGTAATACGAAACAAAAAACGTAGATTTGCCAACGAATACTAATATTAAAACTATGATGAAACTCAACGACAAACAAACAGCTGCTGCCATTATCGCTGTAGGCATGGCATTCATGGGAATGGCCATCCGCAATGGCATTGTGACTTTTAAAGACCGCGACCGTACCGTGGCAGTCAAAGGATTGTGTGAACGCGAAGTGAAAGCTGATAAAGTGACATGGTCGCTGACCTATAAAGAGATTGGCAACGACCCTTCCGCCATGTACGACCTGCTGGAACAGAAGAACCGCAAGGTGGTGGATTTCCTCAAATCGGCAGGCATCAAAGATGATGAGATAAGCATCAATCCTGCAGAGATTGCTGACCGGCAAGCCGACAACTATGGCAACGAAATCATGAACTACCGCTATAAGGCGAAAAGTGTGATTACCGTCACGTCAAACAATATCGACCAAGTGAGACAACTGATGCGCCGACAGGCTGAACTGATGAAGCAAGGCATTGCAATCGTCAGCGAAGAGTATAGCAACAACGTCACTTATGAGTTTACAGGGCTAAACCGCATCAAACCAGAAATGGTGCAGGAGGCTACCAAAAACGCTCGTGCCACTGCTCAGAAATTTGCAGACGACTCCGGCAGTAAGTTGGGAGATATACGTAGTGCACAACAAGGACAATTCTCGATTGAGAACCGCGACAACAACACACCGTATATCAAACGTATCCGCGTGGTCAACACCATGGAATATGCCTTAGACTGATACAGAAGCAGTATAAAGCAGAACGGTAAAAAAAGTATCGTGCCCCTTCTGACCTACAGGTCAAAAGGGGCACGACTGTTATAGTACGACTACTTTATGCTGCAAAAGCAAAGAGTCCGTCGAAGATGCATGAGCATACACCGAAGAGCACAATACCAGCAATGGTAAGTACCAAAGCTACACGAGTAGCGCAATCGGTGGTAAAGGTAGGCAATGGATTCTCAGACTTGTTGATATACATAGCCTTCACGATGAGCAGGTAGTAGTAGAGTGACACTACCGTGTTGATCAAGGCGATGAATACCACAAAGTAAGCCAGGAACGATCCCTGCTGAGCGGCAGCCATGAAGACGAAGAACTTCGAGAACATACCGGCAAATGGAGGAATACCTGCCAATGAGAACAAGGCGAGCGTCATGAGGAATGCCAAGCGTGGGTTGGTCTGATACAGACCATTGTATGCCGACATCATGGTAGAGCCGTTGCCACGCTGTTCAACAGTATTGATGACAGCGAATACAGCCATATTTGCCACCACATATACCAATACGTAATACATCAGCGAAGCCATGCCCATCTGAGAAGCACCAATCACTGCCAACATAATGTAGCCTGCCTGTGAGATAGAACTGAATGCCATGAAGCGCTTGAGTTCTGACTGGCGGATAGCGAAGAGGTTGGCAATAGTGATGCTGAGCACGATAACGATATAGAGCAGATACTCCCAATACTCAGTAAGAGGAGCAAATGCACGCGAAAGTACTACCAACAGAGCGAAGGCAGCTGCACCTTTTGACACGACGCTGAGATAACCAGTAACGGCAGTAGGAGCGCCCTGATAGGTATCAGCAGTCCAGAAGTGGAATGGAACAAGCGAGAGCTTGAAACCGAGTCCGCTGAAGAAGAACACCAAACCCACAATAGCCAAAAGCAAAGAGGGCTGATAGTGTGCTACGCTGAAAAGCATCTGGAAGCGTCCTGCAACGTCATTGAAATAGAGCGTGCCTACTGTGCCATAAATCAAAGAGATGCCATAGAGCATGACACCACTTGAGAATGTGGCAGTGAGTACAAACTTAGCAGCAGCCTCAGCTGAGCGATTCTTATACTTATCAAATGCCACGAGACAAGCCATGGGCACTGAGGCCATTTCAAGTCCAAGGAAGAACAGCAGGAAATTGCCGCTCGACATCATGACATACATACCAAGCAGTGTGGAAAGTACCAATACATGGAACTCACCTGCAAGTTTCTCTGCATCGCGCTCAAGCCATGACTGGGCTACAAGCACTACGAGAAGTGTACCGAGAGTGAGAATAATCTTCATCACCTGAGTAGCCTTGGTAGCTACATACAGTCCGCCAAAAGCTTCTGCAGGACCTACGAAAGCGCATGACACAATCTGTGCCACGAGCAATACGGTCATCAGCATGCCGAGCGTCTGCACCTTCTTCTTTCCCTTGCCAAGCATCAGGTCGGCAAAGAACATGATAACCAGAGCAAGCACGAGTGATGCTTCTGGTAGCATATGTAAGAATTGTCCGTAATTCATTGTTGTATCTTTTATTTAAGGGATTAAAGAATGTTTGCCAGAATAGGACCTACTGCATCGCTGATAACATTGCTGGCCCAGAGAGGGAACAGACCGAGACCTGCCACACAAGCAATGAGGCAGATAACAGCTACACGCTCGTCCCAAGAGGCATCGGTCAACTCCAGGAAGTGAGGATTCTTCACCTCGCCATACAGAATCTTGCCGACTACACGCAGAATATAAACTGCGGTGATAACAATACTGGTACAAGCGATGATGGTGCAGACACGATGGAACATGTCGCCATTCTCAAACGAACCGACGAAAATAGTCATTTCTGCAATGAAGCCTGAGAAGCCGGGAAGACCAAGGTTTGCCAAACCAGCAATCACATAACCTACTGCAAGGAAAGGCATAATCTTCATCAGACCGTCCAAATAACGAATGTCACGAGTATGGGTACGACCATAAATCATACCGATGAGGGCAAAGAAGAGAGCCGTCATCAAACCGTGTGACAACATCTGCAGAATGGCACCAGTGCATGAAGTCTTGGTCATCATCAACAGAGCGAAAAGCACCAGGCCACAGTGGGATACCGACGAATAGGCGTTGATATACTTGAGGTCGGTCTGTACGCAAGCAGAGAATGCACCATATACCACCGAGATAGTGGTAAGAATCAAGAAGATCCAAGCCAATTCATTGGCAGCATCAGGCAGAAGGTACATAGCCACACGGAAGCAACCGTAGCCTCCCAGTTTCATCAGTACACCAGCGTGAAGCATTGATACTGCTGTAGGGGCAGAAGCATGACCGTCGGGTGACCATGTATGGAATGGGAACATAGCACCAAGCACACCGAAACCTATAAAAATGAAGGGGAAGAAAATCTTCTGAATCTCTACCGGAATATTGTTCATGGCAGCAATGGCATTAACGTTCATCGTGGTATGACCACTGAAATAATAGATGCCAAGAATACCAATAATCAGCAGAGCAGATCCTCCCATCAGCATCAGAGTGAGCTTCATGGCTGCATACTCCTTGTTACCACTACCCCATACTCCAATCAACAGATACATGGGGATAAGAGCAACCTCATAGAACATGAACATAGTGAAGAGGTCGGTGCAGATGAAGAAACCATAGACACCAGTGGAAAGCAAGGTGAACCACAGGAAATACTCCTTTGTCAGTGGCTGTAAACGCCATGAGGCGAATGTTCCGGTGAAGACGATGATGCTCGAAAGCAACAGCATCACAACAGAAATGCCATCGACACCTACAGAATAGGCAATATTGAGAGGCTTGAACCATGGAGTGCTTGCTGTAAGCAACATCACGTCGGTATTGCCGGCAGCACGCTGCTGAACAAAATAGATGGTCAGCCAAACAGACAGTGCCAGCAGACACGAAGCGCCAGCCACCATCACACCACGCACCTGATTGAGGCTCTTGCTCAGCCAAAGGCCAAGGAGCATCAGGGCGGGGATTACTACGAATAATGTCAATATACTCATTGTTTCGATTTTTCTTTATTCATAATGTTCAGAGAGCACATGCCAACAAGATGAGGGTCAATGCTACAGTGCCGGTGAGGAACCATACGGCATACTGGCGCACATCACCACTCTGCCAAGGACGAATAGACTCGCCAGCCTCGTTGGCGCCCCATGCCAAGAAGTTGAAAGTACCGTCAACAATGTGGCGGTCGAACCAGGCAACAGGTTTAGAAATGCAACGGAAGATGATACGGTGAGTAACATACTGCCAGATTTCGTCTTGATAGAAACGCTTATAGGCAGCACGATGCAAACGCGGGAACATCTTGTACAGACGATCGGCGACGGGCTGACTCTCACCCTTATATATATAGGTGGCGAGGCAAATACTCAGAATGGCAATGACGGTAGAGGTCAATGCTATCTGTACGTCGAAATGGATGTTGTACTCCTGACCGCTGGCGGTTACAAACGAACCGAAGCTGCCTCCCCATCCTGCAAATCCTGCAATGGTGGTGTAAACACCAACACCAACAGTGATAACACAGAGAATAATAAGAGGAATGGTCATGGTAAGTGGAGCCTCATGTGGAGTATGGTGCTCGTGGGCAACCTTGTTTTCGGTTCCCCAGAATATACCATAGTACAAACGGAACATATAGAAGGCGGTCATAGCAGCAATACCTGTCATAATCCATCCTACCACAGGGCTATAGGCAAAGCAGGCACTGATAATTTCATCCTTGGAAGAGAATCCAGAGAAGAAGGGAATACCAGCAATAGCCAGACAGCTGATAAGGAAGGTAATATGAGTAATAGGCATATACTTACGGAGGCCACCCATCATAGCCATCTCGTTAGAATGAACTGCATGAATGATACAACCAGCACCAAGGAACAAGCAAGCCTTGAACATGGCGTGGGTGAAAAGGTGGAACATAGATGCCATGAAACCCAACTGTGCATGGTTATCGAGCATCGCCTCGTGACCTGGCAGACTCACACCAAGAGCAACCATCATGAAGGCAATCTGCGAAATGGTAGAGAATGCCAGTACACGCTTGATATCGCTCTGGGCACATGCCACTGCAGCTGCATAGAATGCGGTGAAGACTCCCACCCATACCACAATGCTCAACTGAGGCTGTGCATATTCTATCCACAGTGGGAACATACGGGCAATCTGGAACACACCAGCAACCACCATCGTGGCGGCGTGGATCAGCGCAGACACAGGTGTAGGACCTTCCATGGCATCGGGCAACCAGATGTGCAAGGGGAACATAGCACTCTTACCGGCACCACCGATGAACATCAGCACAAGAGCGGTAGGAAGAATAAATGTTCCTGCAATCACAGCCTTGGCGGTATTGCCGGCAATGAATGGAGTGGTTCCCGCACCCATCTCGATAGTTCCTGCAAACGAGAAACTGAACGATTCGGTGTAGTAACCGAAGATCAGAATACCGATAAGGAAGAAAAGGTCGGCAAAACGAGTTACGATAAATGCCTTCTTAGATGCTGCAATAGCTGGCTTCAATGGATAGTAGAAACCAATCAACAAGTAAGATGATACACCCACGAGCTCCCAGAACAGATACATCTGGAAGATGTTGGTAGCTACCACAAGGCCAAGCATTGACATGGTGAAGAGACTCAGGAATGCGTAGTAACGCTGGAAGCCTTTTTCGCCGTGCATATAGCCAAACGAATAGATATGTACCATCAGACTGACTGTTGAAATAACGATGAGCATCATCACCGAGATGGGATCCAACAGAATACCCATATCAAAATGGAGATTGCCCAACGGCAGCCAGGTGAAGTTGTAAGGAACAATAGTAGCGAAAGTGCCATCAGCCAGACGGGGAGCAAAGAAATAGCTGAACGCCGTCATATAAGACAACACAGTCACAAGTCCCAACGAAGTGGTGCCGATAAGGCCTGCGACCTTATGCGACAGCTTCATGCCATAGAGTCCCAATACCAGGAACGAGAGAGCTGGCAGAAGCAGAATCAAAAATGTATAACTGTAATCCATCACTTCTTAATTACCATTTCATGTTTTTGATACTTTCAACGCTGTCGCTCTTGAAACGGCGATAGACATTGATGATGATTGCAATCGCAACGGCAGACTCGGCTGCACTTACACCGATAGAGAAGAGTGTCATAAACATACCCTCCATGCTATCAGGATAGAGCATACGGTTGAATGCTGCGAAATTGATATCGACCGCATTGAGCACCAACTCAATAGAGATGAGCATGGCAATCAGATTGCGACGGGTCACAAAACCAAATACACCGATAAAGAAAAGCAGTGCACTCAGGATGAAATAAAATTCTACTGGTACCATAGTCTTAGTCCTCCTTTCTTGATACTACCAATGCACCGATAATACATGCCAACAGGAACAGGGAGATGAACTCGAAGGGGAGTACATACTGATACTTGCCGGCACCTACCAGTGCATGACCGATTTCACGCATGGGAACTTCCTGATCGGGAGTTACCGTACCAATATAACGCGACATGCCGCGCAACATATCATTCTTAAGGAATACCAGCACTACAGTTGCCAAGCCCACAACGCTCAACAAGGCACCCATCACTACACGGCTGCCCTTGAGACGCTCTACCATACCCTGAAGGGTACGTTTGCTAACCAACTGGATGGCGAAGACATAAATCATCGTCACGCCACCAGCATAAACTGAAATCTGTGCTGCTCCCAGGAATGTATAGTCGAGCAGGAAATAAAGACCTGCTACGCCAAAGAGCACAAACAACATAAAGGTTGCGGCTCTCATGATTCGCTTCGTCGTCACACACATCACGGCAGAGCCGAGAATGACGACAGCGAGAATGCAAAACATTACTAAATTAGCCATTGTCTTTACTTCGTTTTAGTGTTAAACTTACCGATAGTCATGCTGGCACCACCTTCCAAGAGGTTGGGCAGAGAACCACCCTGATATACCTCCTTGTCAAGGTGGAGTACCAGACTCTTACGGTCGAATACGGCATTCTCGAAATCGTTGACAAACTCGATAGCATCGAAGTTACAAGCATTGGTACACAACTGGCAGAACATGCAGTCACCAAGGTCGTAGCGATAGTCATCGAGTACCTTTTTCTTCTTGCCGGTCTCGGGATCTTCCTGCATGTGAGAAGTGATCTTAATCGTGCCATTAGGGCAGGTTTTCTCACACAATGTGCAGGCCGTACATTTATAAGTTCCGTCTTCGTTACGCTTGAAGACGAGGCGTCCACGGTGGCGCTTTGCCACGTGGAGCGTAGTTTTACGGTTCTCGGGATACTGCTCCGTAGATTTGTTGGTAAAGAAGTCCTTGAAATATTCCTTCCAAGTAATCTTCATACCAGTCAGGAGCGTCTTTACTCCATGTCCGAGTTCTCCGAAATATGATTGGTTATTTTCCATTTCTATTCTTTACACCTTATTTAATATACCATCCGAGTGCCACCACGATAGTCATCAGCACAAGGTTGATGAGGGCCAGCGGCATGAGATATTTCCATTCAAGTTTCAGAATCTGGTCGATACGCAGACGTGGGAAGGTCCACTTAATCCACATCAGAATCCATACCAAGGCAAAAGCTTTACCCATGAACCATACGATACCAGGGATATAGTTCATCACCTGATCGAATGCTGCTACACCAATATTAACAGGAGCCCATCCACCAAGGAATACGGTGGCGGCAATACCAGCAATGATAAACAGATTAAGGAACTCTGCCAGATAGAAGAAACCAAAGCCCATACCAGAATACTCAGTATGGTGACCAGCGGTCAGCTCACTCTCAGCCTCTGCCATATCGAACGGACCACGGTTGGCCTCAGCGTTACCGGCAATGAGGAATACGAAGAAAGCGATGAGCGCAGGAATGTGGCCCTGGAAAATCAACCAACGCCAAGGTCCTGTCTGAGCCTCAACGATGCCAGAAATCTGCATCGTTCCTGTCAGGATGACAGCTGTAATCAGACAGAGGCACAATGACATCTCATAAGAAATCATCTGTACGGCACCACGCATAGCAGATACCACAGAATACTTATTGTTGGAACTCCATCCTGCAAGGAAGATACCTACCACACCGATAGAAGAAATGGCAGTCAACAGGAATACGCCCACATTGAAGTCGAGCACCGTTGCACCATTGTTCCATGGCAGGAACGAAAAAGCACCTACTGAACCGATAATAACCAGCAGCGGAGCCACGGCATAAAGCAGTTTGTCGGCTTTATCTACAAAGAAAATTTCTTTGATAAGCATCTTCAGTACGTCGGCAAACACCTGCATCAGTCCCCAATAGCCCACACGCATCGGACCAAGACGGCACTGGAAGTAGGCACACACCTTACGTTCCATGAAAATCAGCGCAATGGCAATCAGCGCATATCCTACAAGGATTCCCGCACCAATCAGCACGCACTCTATCAATATCGACCAGAAGTCGCCCAGTCCCAAAGTGACACGAAGCAACTGGTCTATCCAGTTTGTTATTATTGAAAAGTCAAACATGATATTTTACGTTCTTTTGTTGTTTAACGGTCAATGTCGGGAATCACAAAGTCGATGGCAGCACCGGTTGCCACAAGGTCGGCAATCTTCTGACCACGAAGCATCGGATCAAGCGCACCGGTAAGCGAAAGTCCCATAGGACGCATCTTCAAGCGGTAAGGACTCTTGTCGCCACGTGAATCGAGATAGACACCAAACTCACCGCTGGCTCCCTCAACAGAGAAATACCACTGTCCTTCGGGTACCTTGATGATGGGTTTCTGCTTCACATAGAAGTCACCGGCAGGAATATTGTCGATGAGTTGCTCAATAATGCGCAGACTCTGATACATTTCCTGAATGTGACAGGTATAGCGGTCCATTGTATCGCAACCAGTCATAATAATCTGATCCCATTCAACCTTATCGTACATATCATACGGATGGTTCTTACGTACGTCGTTCTTCCAACCAGAAGCGCGACCAGCAGGACCAGTTACTGCATAGCTGATACAATTTTCGAGATCCATCGGACCAACTTTCTCAAAACGATTGTGAGTAATGATATTGTCACCAAACACATCAACATACTCCTGAATCATTGGTTTGAGATACTTCACGAGCGCCTTCACATTCTCCACGAAGTTGGGATCGATATCATCCTGCAGACCACCGATGCGGTAGTAGTTCTGGATGAGGCGTCCACCAGTGGTTTCCTCCATGCAGTTGAGCACATGCTCACGATCGCGCATAGAATAGAGGAAGGCAGTCAATGCACCCATGTCCTGTGCACAGCATCCCACATACAGCAAGTGTGAGTCAAGACGCTGCAACTCGTCCATGATGGTACGGATATACTTGATACGGTCGGTCAGTTCGACACCCATACCCTCTTCTATCACTCCTACCAGCGCATGACGATGCATCATTGCAGAAAGATAGTTCAGACGGTCAGTCAGTGCGAGCGACTGTGGATAAGTATAGCTTTCACACATCTTCTCAATACCGCGGTGGATATAACCCAAGTGAGGATATACACGCTTCACGGTCTCACCATCAACCACGGTCTGCAAGCGAAGCACACCATGGGTAGAAGGGTGCTGAGGACCGATGTTGATGACATAATCGTCGTCGGTAAAGAGTTTATTCTGCTTCGAACAGAGATGACCATCCTTGTCGAGCCAGTATTCCATACCATAGTCCGGCTCTTTATCGTCTTCAAGCACATAGTCATCGTTAAACTTCCAATCCTTGCGGAAGGGATGTCCTTTGAAGTCATTGCGGAGGAAGAGACGACGCATATCGGGATGACCGAGGAAGAGGATACCGAAGAAGTCATAGACCTCGCGTTCCAACAGATCGGCAACGTGCCAGATATTGGTCACAGTAGGAATCACACTCTCACCGTCAACCACCTTAGCAAGCATTTTCACGCTGCAACGCTCATGGCTGTCGGTATTTTCGAGAATATAGACACAGCCAAGGCCTTCTTCAGCACCGAAGTCCTCACCAACAATAGTTACAAGATAATCAAAGTGTTTCTTGTCCTTCAAGTTCTGCATCTCTGAGGCGAACTTGTCGAAATCGAATACTAAATGCTCAAGTTTCATGCGTTCTCCTCCTTCTCTTTCTTCATTTTTTCTACAAACTCCTGAGGCACATCGGTCACCACAATAGGTTCACGGCGATGATCACCCAGACGGCGTGCAACGAGTTCCTCGTTTGAAACACCCAGTTCGCGCTCAGCCTCCGACTGTTTGTGGTTCGCACCACCGAAGAACTTCTCGATTTTCACCTTACGCTGCAACTGCATCATACCATACATGATAGCCTCTGGACGTGGAGGACAACCAGGAATAAACACATCCACTGGTACAATTTCCTCAATACCCTTCACCACATGATAGCTTGACTTGAAAGGACCACCGCTAATGGCACATCCTCCGACAGCTATCACATATTTTGGTTCAGCCATTTCATCGTACAGACGCTTCAAGGCTGGAGCCATCTTGTGGGTAATAGTACCGGCACACATGATCAAGTCGGCCTGACGGGGTGAGTTACGTGTCACCTCAAAGCCGAAGCGTGCGAAGTCGTAGCGTGAGCATCCACATGCCATAAACTCGATACCACAGCATGATGTAGCAAAAGTCAATGACCAGAGTGAGTTAGAGCGTCCCCAGTTGATCAACTGGTCGAGCGAACCTGTCACAACATTGACACCGCCTTCGTGCAGATCGTCAATAAGTTTCTCCAGTGTGGCATTGTCTTTGAATTCCTCGTAAGGAATACTCTTGATTTTCGGCTTTATTTCCATTCAAGAGCTCCTTTCTTCCAGGCATATGCCAGCCCGAACACTAATACAACCAAGAAGAAGCCGATGCTCAACAATGCTGCAACACCCATCTCCTTCACTACTACTGCCCATGGATAGAGGAAAACAGTTTCCACATCAAACATGAGGAAGAGGATGGCAAACAGATAGAAGCCTACACTAACCGGCAACCAAGAAGAACCATGAGTAGGAATACCACACTCATAGGGCTCGCCTTTTACCTTGTTGTAGCTTCGCGGACCAAGAAGTTTGGCCATCACATACGCTGCCACCACCAATGTAATAGCCGTCACGAGGACGGTAATTAACAAAGTAAAGTTCATAAAAGTTATAATATTATAATATCGATTTTGCTTAGCGCTTGCAAAGGTACTAACTTTAATCGAAACCACGAAACATTTTAGCATCGTTTTCTCGCTTTTTTCGTGCTTTTTCAAATAAGATACAGCCCGCACATTCACATTTCACATCACAAAGGATAAAATGCCACATTTACCGACCGCCAACTATCAAAGTGTAAAGCATCATCTACAACACGCCACCACATTTTCTATTATCTGCTTACATTTTGCTTTCTCGCATAATTCAAGGTGGCACTACTTTAATTTTAGTTAATTTATGGTAGAAAAATAGGCAACGTCTTTGTTTTTTGAATAATAATTTAGTAATTTCGCAGTCGAAAAACAAAAATTCCAAAAACAAAAGAAATATGAAAAGAATCCTAACTCTAATGCTGATGCTGGCAATGGTTATAACCATTTCAGCAGAGAAAAAAGCCAAGTACGTGTTCTATTTTATCACAGACGGAACAGGTGTAAATACTGTGCTCGGTGCCGAGATGTATAATGCCGAAATGCAAGGCCGTATCGGTCGTGTACCATTCTGCATGACATCATTTCCCATCGTAGGTGTAGCCTCTACATATTCTAACAATAGTGGAGTAACCGACTCTGCTGCTTCCGGTTCAGCTCTCGCCACAGGCGTGAAGACCGAGAATGGTGCTCTTGGTATGCGTCCCGACCTCAAGACACCCGTTACCTCTCTTGCCGTATGGGCAAAAGAAGCAGGAATGAAGGTTGGTGTGGCATCAAGTGTTACCATAAACCATGCTACGCCCGCAGCATTCTATGCCCATCAGCCCAAGCGCTCATTGTCCTATGACATTGCCAAGGATATGATTGCTACCGACCTCGATTTCTATGGCGGTTCAGCTGTTGAAAAGGCAGAAGATCCCAAGAATCATCCTGGTGCTCCCTGCATTTATAAAGAGATGGAGAAAGCAGGATATGCTGTAGCTTTTGGTATGGCAGACTATCAGAAAAAAGCCAAGAAAGCCAAGAAGATGTTGCTTGTTCAGGATCCAAAGCACCTAAATCCTGCCTCAGACATATACTCTCTCCCCTACGCTATTGATGTTAAAGACGGCGAGATGACCATCGAAGACATTCTCCGCGCAGAAATTGAATTTCTGATGCGCGACAATAAGAACGGTTTCTTCTTGATGAATGAAATTGGCGGCAAGGTCGATTGGGCATGTCACGGACATGATGGCGCCACAGCATTTGCCGAGGTTGGTGCTGTAGATCGTTGCATCAAGATTGCCTATGAATTCTACAAGCAGCATCCCGACGAGACACTTATCGTGCTCACCGCAGACCACGAAACTGGCGGTTTAGTACTTGCCAACAACGGTCTCTATGCTTTGAACCTCAAAGCTCTGGGCAACCAAAAAGTAAGTATCGACGGATTCACACAGATTCTCCGCAATCTCCGCAAGCAGACTTCCAATAAAGTAACATGGGAACAAGCCAAGCAAGCTCTGACCGACAACTTCGGTTTCTGGACTGCATTGGAACTCACTAAGGACGAAGAGGCATCTCTCCAAAAGGTATGGCATGAATCTTTCGAAGGCAAGACAGAGGATGTGAAGAACGAATACACAGCCAATGAACCCCTTGCTGAAGAAGCCAGACACATCATCAACACCAAAGCTCTGATCTCATGGAGTACAAACGGTCACTCTGCAGGTCTCGTTCCTGTATATGCTATCGGTGTAGGTTCTGAGCAGTTCATGGGTCACAACGATAATGCCCAGATTCCTGTCAAGATTGCCAAGGCAGCTGGATACAATATTCCAGGATATCTGAAATAAGAGAAAATCACTTATCAGACTCCACCAATTGCAGAGTCGATAGATGATTGAAATACAATTCCCCAAACAACAATCCCAAGTGTCAAGCACTTGGGATTGTTAGTTAATGCAACCTAAAATAATATCAAACCGAACGTTCGATGATTTCGAGACACATACGGCTATTGTGATAAGGACACTTCCAGAATCCGGCTTTGTCATCATCCAGATTCAAAGTACCATCTTTACGACGGCTCCAGTGCCACTCGCCATTTTCATTGTCTATAAGGTTCTCCTTAATATATGTCCAACAGTGTTGTGCTTTCTGCAAAGCAGACTCGTCACCGAAATACTGATAGATATTAAAGAAACCTACCACTGCTTCAGCCTGTACCCACCAATGGAGGTCGCTATCCACATAGCCAGTGTCGAGATTAGCTTCATGAACCATAGAACCATCGGCATTAAGTCCTTTCTCTGAAGCTTTCGCCACCATTTCAACGATGGGCTCCACCTTCTTCAATACTTCAGCATCACCCAATACAAGGGCTGCCTCATGAATAAGCCATGAGCATTCGATATCATGTCCATAACTCTCCAATGCTCCTGCACCTCGTTTCCAATCCATATCGAAGAAAAGATCGAGATGATGAGTTTCAGGATTGAGGATACGGTCTGTGAAGATATCTATCAGATTATGCAGAGAAGCCTTCAGCTCATCTGATTTCCATACGCGGTACAGATTGGTATAGGGTTCGATGATATGGAGATGGGTATTCTGCGACTTAGGATAGTTGGCATCAAGTTCCGACAAACGCATATCGGCAATCGGTTGCCAATCGCGTGTCATAGCCTCAATATAACCATTATATTCATGGTCGAGAGCATGTTCCTCAATGCATCGGTAGAGATCAATTGCCACTTTCAATGCCTCTGCATCACCTGTTGCACGTGCATACTCCGACATGCCGTAGATAGCAAACCCAATGGCATAAAACTGTTTCTTGGTATCAAGAGGTTTGCCGTTGCAGTCAAGACTCCAATATACGCCACCATATTCAGGATCAATAAAATGATCGATGATATAATGCTTAGCGCGACTGGCAGCCTCTAAATATGTTTTATCACCCAACACACGATAGGCAGCAGAGAATGCCCATAGGATACGAGCATTAAGGATAGCCCCTTTCTCGGCATCGGCATGCAAATGTTCATGTCCGTCGATACGTCCATAGAATCCGCCATGCTCTTGGTCCACCATCTTGTCGAGCCAGAAGCGCAAGATGTTCTTCTGTAGAACATCCTGCATTTCTGTTTTCATTGTAGATACAATATTACTCATCGTTATTTCTTAATTGGGAATTTATACGCCAACAGCATCAGCAGCAAGGCGATTGCTGCGGGGAACAGAGAGAATAGCGACCATACCATTGTCAGCACCGAATCGGTAACAGAAGCTGGATCGATAATCGTATTGCCAAAATCGTCTGTAATCATATTGGCACCTGCCCAACCAAGCAACAGGGCAATCAGCGAACCAGAGATAGCCGTACCAAACTTCTGCGACATAGTACCTGACGAGAATATCAGTCCTGTAGCCGAGGTTCCAAAGTGTTCTGTATGATAGTCCGCCACATCGGCATACATAGACCAAAGCAATGGTGAATAGATACCGATACCCATTGAAGTAAGGATCACCAGACCAACCATCACGCTGATATATGCAGGATCCATTGGTATGAAGAAGAATGCTACCGATGTAACCAGGCAGAATACCGCAGCCCAGAAGAATGCCATACGTTTTGATCCAACTTTCTTGGCAAACCAAGGAGCCACGCCACCGAATACCATACAGGTAACTTCACCGAATGCCATGAATACTGTGAAGTTGATAATCAGGTTATCGATGGTCACATTGCCATGCAGACAGTAGTCAAACATATATCCAGCTACTGCGTAACGGAATCCGTTGAAGAAGTTGGTACAAACAGCCATGGCAGTCATGTAGAGCCATGCCTTGTTGCGAACAAGGTCACCAAACTGTCCAAACGAGAATTTTTCAGCTCTTACTGGTTTCAGACGCTCTTTAGTAAGCAGTCCGCATGCCAGCGTCATGATGGCAGCAACTGCACCCAGTACAGCGCCAGTCACGGCATACTGATGTGCTACACTACCTCCAATCCATTTCTGGAGATAGGGAAACGAGAGCAGGGTGGCAAATCCCATGGCATACGCCCCAATCATGCGATAGGCAGAGAATTGGTTTTTCTCGTTGTCATCTTCTGTCATCACACCCAGCAACGATCCGTACGGTACATTGACCATGGTATAGATCGCCATCATCAGCAGATAGAGGGTATAAGCATAGATGCGCTTACCCATATCTCCGAAATCAGGTGTAAAGAGCAGCAAGGCGAACACCAGTCCGAACGGAATAGCTCCGAAGATGAGCCAAGGGCGATAGGTGCCCCATCGTGACTGTGTTCTGTCAGCAAGACTTCCCATCAAGGGGTCTGTTACGACATCGAACATACGCGCTACGAGCATCAGCACAGCGGCATCAGCAAACGACAAGCCAAACACATTGGTAAAGAACAACGGAAAGGCGATAGACATCACTTTCCATACTATGCCACCTGCAGCGGCATCACCCAGCGCATAAGCAATTTTTTCCTTAACACTTGCCATAAATAATAAGGTGTTTATTTGTTCAACGACTTGTTTTTAGCCACCAGTTTTTTGATGGTTTCCACACTAAACTGTGTGCGGTATCCGTCAGCAGGTGTGTTCATGCAGTAATCCACCAAGCGATCGATGGTAGAAGTAGCCACATGCATGCGAGTATCGGAAGAAGCATAGTAGATGAACACTTTGCCATCTTCGTCGGCTATCCAACCATTGGTAAACACAACGTTCATCACGTCGCCGATATATTCCTCACCCTGTGGTACGAGCAGATATCCGCCTGGTTCTGCAATGACCTTTGTAGGATCTTCCAACGAAGTCATATACATATAGAGCACATAGCGCAGGCCGCTTGCACATCCACGTACACCATGGGCAAGATGCAACCATCCTTTATCGGTCTTGATGGGATGAGGACCTTCACCGTTCTTCACCTCCTGAATGGTGTGATAGTGGCGTGCGTTGATAATCTTCTCTTCTTTGATTTCTGCATGGGTGATGTCATCAACAAGTGCCCAACCGATGCCACCGCCTGAACCGGTATCGATGAATCCATCCTGCGGACGGGTGTAGAAAGCGTATTTACCCTCTACAAATTCCGGATGAAGCACCACATTACGCTGCTGGCTCTTGGTTTTCAAGTCTGGCAGACGTTCCCAGTTGATCAGATCTTTGGTACGTGCGATGGCAGCCGTAGCAGTAGCAGCGCTAAGGTCGCCGGGCTGAGCATCATCGTGACGCTCGGCACAGAATACGCCATATATCCATCCATCCTCATGGGCGGTAAGACGCATATCGTAGATATTGGTAGCGGGAATCACATCTTCAGGCATCGTGATAGGCTCATCCCAGAAGCGGAAGTTATCCACACCATTGGGACTTTCTGCCACAGCGAAGAAACTCTTGCGGTCTGCACCTTCCACGCGAACTACCAACAGATACTTGCCATTCCATTTGATGGCACCAGAATTGAGGGTAGCATTCATCATGATGCGCTGCATCAGATAGGGGTTATCCTTTTCGTTAAAGTCATAACGCCACTCCAACGGAGTATGTTCTGCAGTAAGAATAGGATTCTTCCAACGGTCATAGATACCGTTACCCCACTCTTCCATTTCATTTTTCTTGGTCAGCAGCGCCTCATGATGAGCACGCAGAACCTTTACTTTTTCGTCAAAATTGCTCATTTTGTTTTGATGATTTATTGTTTTATTATTATTTAATTTTCTTAATATCTTTCAGAAAGAGCGTATTCTCAGCCTCATAGAGTTTCTTAAAATCCTGTGCACAAGGCAACGAGGGAGACGGTCCGAAATATTCTTCCTTATAGTTGCGCCAAAGCAAGAAGTAACTGATGGGATAGCGATCCATTACAGGTTTCAACACGCGCGTCCACCAAGTTGCATCAGGCATATTCTTCAGTCCACACTCAGTCATGGCAAGCAGTTTACCGTTGCGCTTAGCAAAGTCGCTGAGGAAATTGAGGTCGGCTGTAACCTGGCTTACGAAGTCGGCTTCTGTCCCCCATTGGTAAGCATCTTCACCAATCAGCGTCACTCTATCATTACCGGGATAACGCTGCAGGAATCGTTCTTCGGTCCATCCACCATCAAGGTTTGGCGAATAGCTCCACAACAGATTGTCAAGTCCTCGACCGTTGAGATAGTCTTGCAACATATTCCAAAGTTGGCGATATTCGGTATCGGTACAGAGTTTCTGTCCCCACCAGAACCATGATCCGTTATTTTCATGCCATGGGCGGAAGATGATGGGTACGGGTTTTCCCTTCTTGGTCTTCAGGCTGACGAGGAAATCGCCTACGCGCTGCATCCATGTTTGGAATTTAGCATGACACTTTCCACCTGGCAATATGTTCTTTACTACCGTAGAGTCAGTAACATCCCATGCTGTTCCTCCCGTAAGTGGGTTGCGTGGGTGCCAACTGATGGTAACAATACCTCCACGTTCGTAGTGAGCAATGAGTTCATCGTGTATACGAGTAAAAGGCACACTATCGAGATTTTTCTTGTCGTCCATCTCTATGCCTCCGAGATCAAATCCCATCAAGGCAGGATAGTCGCCTACGGTTTCAAGCACATCACTTCGGTTTTGTTCCCATTCCCATGTCACTCCATAGAAGGGATCATCCTGATGTGCCATCATGTAACCTTTGGGTTGCAAGAGGCGCAACCGCTGTTCCAGTTGTTTGCCGCCATCAATTGTCTTCTTTGCCATGATTTGTAGTGGGCAACCTGCCAACATCAAGGCAGCCATGGCTATCATTGTCATCATCTTCATGGTTTGATATTCATTTGAGTGAGCAACCAGTTTTCCCATTCATCCCATTGTTCCTGATACCAGAAATGGGCTGTCTGCTGATAAGGCGTGATAGACTTCGGACCTTTCACTATATTATAGGTCGCCCATGCTGTAGTGGGTGGCACTACATCATCATTATATCCAAAGGAGAACCATCCGGTTTGTGCATTGGTGATGCGGCGTGCGAAGTTCACTCCGTCGTAATAGCGTGAAGTCTCGATTTGTTTCTCCATTCCCTTGCCTTTGTTCCAATAGAAATAGTGGGGCCATCCGCATGCCACGCCTTTCAGCGAAGCGGTATGGTCGCAAAGTGCTGCATGCACGGGAGCGTAGAATGTGATGCGGCAATCGAGTCCGGCTGTTGCCAGCGTGAGGAATCCGCCCTGGCTTGAACCAGTCACACCCAGTTCTTTGCCGTTCCATGGTGTGTATTGTTCGATATAGTCGAGTGCACGAATACATCCCAACACCACATGTTTATAGTAGCTCTTATCGCGATTGTCCATGCCAAATTCCCAATATCCGTTGAGTGCACCCTGTCCGAGGTCGTCATAAACAGACTGCTGCATGGTAACGGGAATGCCATGAATACCTATTTCGAGCGTCACGGCACCTTTCGATGCAGTATAGATGTCGCCACCATAGGGGCGCACACCTGCACCAGGCACACGGAGCAAAGCGGGATACTTACCCGGCTTTACGGGTTCGCAGAGGATGCCATAAGTGCGTGATCCCCAGCGCACATTCTGGAAGCTCACTTCATAGACGTTAACGTCTTTGGTGCAACGTTCTGGCAATAGGCGCTTGGTAGGATTGAGGTCTGTATGGCGTGCTTCGCTAATGGCATTCTGCCAGAACTGGTCGAAATCGGCAGGATTGACCGTTGTAGGTTTCAACTGTTCGGGTGAGAAGGCTGCTGCACATGCTCCTTTATATTCCTTACCTCCGATAGTGGTCTTCACATCCACGCGGTAGAATCCGGGTTTGCTCATCTTGCCCTTCACGGTCAAGGTACCGTCTTTAAGCACTACGGCGGTTTTCTTCACATCTTGATACATCTCCGGCCCTGCCTCATAGTCGATAACCGCTCCGGCAAGGGGTGTTGCCGATTTGGTAACAGAGATACGGAAAGTTGCGGTCTCTCCTACTTTGTAGGTCCAATCCTGATGATCGGGCACTACGTTGACCTGGATATTGTAGCCTCTGATTTGGGCTGCCACAGGCAGCACGCAGACAGTAGCCAGCAATAGCAGGAGTGTCTTCATAAAATGTTTCATGTTCTTAGTATTTGGACTTTTGTTGTATTATCTTAATGGTTCGTGGGGAGTGTCACGACATTACTGTCGCTCATAGCGCTCTTCCACCAAGCATCGCTACACATGGTGTCTGTAGAACCTTGCTTGCCTTGGTACCACACCATGAAATGTCCCCATTTGGCTCCGGCAGTCCAGCAGTTGCCGATATTTCCCTGCTCGCCATTATCACTCTTACCACATTCACCCAGCACAATCATCTTGGTAGGATAGGCAGCTTGCAGTTCTGTAAACTCCTGTTTGTTTTTCTCTACACTATAGCCATAGAGATCGCGTGCCACCATATCTACATATTGGTCGCCGGGATACCAGTCGTTATCTTGGTTGAACTTTGTGGCGTCGCCGTTAAAGTTTTGTGAGGTCCATATCCAGATTAGGTTTTTCACTCCTTTCTGTTTGAAATAGTCGAACATAGCAATCCAGAGTTTTTTATAGTTGGCAGATCCTTCTGCACCCCACCAGAACCAGGCTTTGCCCCAGCTGGCACCAGATTTCAAGGTAGCATTTCCTGCACCTTCATGGAATGGGCGCCATGTCGCAGCAATTCCTGCATCTTGCAGTTTCAACAAGACAGCCGCCACTTTATCCATTTCTTGATAGAACCACTTGTTTTCCCACGTGCCTTCTTTCAGCGCATTAGAGGCTTTGAACGTGGTTTTTGTAGGATCACAAGTCACACCAGAACCATCCATCTTGACTTCTGTATTCTCACTTGTAGGCACATTGAAATGCCACATCAACTGAACAATACCGCCTTTGTCTGCCCAATTCTTCACGGGAGTAATGTCGTTATAATTAATCCATCCGTTACTACCCTGATTAGGCACATAGATATGGATAAAGTCGAAACAGTTCATGGCGGGATATTTACCTGTCAGCGCCTTGACCTTATCGGCAATTTTTGTATTCCAGTTCACATCAGCCATCACACTACTAATCACCTTTTTGCCATACAGACCCAGGAAATAATCATAGAGATCTTTTACCTGTTGGGTTTGTCCTGCCACGAGAGTCTTTGTGATGTTGACTGCGGGAGTTTTGTAGGTTGTGAAACTGAAACTGTAGGCTGCAGTAGTATTTTTCACCAATCCGGCAGGAATGGTTATAGCTACAGTAGTGCCCTCATCGGGGCAATTAGCTTTGATAGTGAGTGTACGTGCAGAACTCTTCAGACTCTTTACCGTACCGCCGGCAATCTGTACTTTGGCAACATCAGTAGAAGTCAGCGTGATGTTCTGGTCATATTTCACATCGATAGTCACATCACCCACAGCAATATCTTTTGCACCATTTGCAGGTGTGACCGATACCACATTAGGAACTGTTGGTTGATTACCACCACCGACATCATTAGGATCGTCACCACCACATCCCACTGCCAATACAGCAGCAGCAAGCATCATTAGAAGTTTTGAAATTTTCATGATTTATATTCTCGTTTTATGTATTTCGTAATATTCGACTGCAAAGTTAGTGGTTTTTTCTGAAATAGACCGATACTTTAATGACTAACTCGCGTACTATTACTTTTATCTTTCAGATTACACAATTCAACCTTGTTATCAACTGAATTTAAGTCCCATTCTTCACATGCCTCATCCCGAATCCATCCCGAAAGCATCCCGAAGAAAAAGTATCATTACACCTATTATTTTTCAGATTTATGAAGTGGTAGAGAAATAGCGTCTGAACTCAAATCGCATACAGGAATTTTAGTTTTCAAAAAAATTCGACCACACGACCACAGACCTGTGCATCGCGCTGTTGGTCAGTATTTTAAGTGGTGGTCGAAGCTATTTATATCGACCACCCTTCGACCACCGCCAAAATTTGTCGAATTTTACATCTCAGCCCAATATGCGTATTGTCAGATATCTCCAAACCTTTGGCAAAAGTATTGTCCAACGTTAGGCAAAAGTATTGCCCAACGTTTGGCAAAAATGTTTTCAAACGTTTGGCAAAAGTGTTTTCAAACGTTTGACAAAGGTCTTTTCAACGTTTGATAAAGGTGTTATCCAACGTTTGATAAAAGTATCATCTAACGTTTGATAAAGGTGTTATACAACGTTTGATAAAGGTATTATCCAATATTTGATAAAGGTTTTTGCAATATTGCATAATAGTTCTTATCTGCTAACGTAAAACAAACGGGGAACAGTAGGAACTTTGGCTTACATCGTAAACAGGTGTTTGCAATAGATTTACGGTGGTCGATGGGTGGTCGATACAAACGCCTTCGACCACCACTTAAAATACTGACCAACAGCGCGATGCACAGGTCTGTGGTCGAGTGGTCGAAATTTCACGAAAACTAAAATTTCTGTACGCGAATACCTCAAAATCAAGAAGAGGCGCAACCTCGTCGGATGCGCCTCAATTCTTTATAATCAATTACTTAGAGTTTACTCAATAGTAATCATCGTAATCTTCACGTTGTCACCATTGGCAATGAACGTACCGCCCCAATTCTGCTTCGTGTATGCAGCATCAAGCATTGCCTGCGTGAGTGTGAACGAAACCTTACCGCCATTGGCTGCGAGATCCCATGCTGTGTACTTTCCATTATCGTCGTTGCCAGGATTAGAGAATCTTGCATAGTTACTTCCCCAGTGACCTTCAAAGATTTCAAGCTGCCATTTGGTATCGGTTGGAGTAATGTAGAAGTTGATGGTCTGACCAACAGAAGCATCAGCATCCTTCAACTCAGCACCTCCATCAGAGAGGAGATTAGGCTGGTTGCCCCAATCGTCGGCAATGGCCTCACCTGTCCACAAAGTTGTTTCCACAGAGATATGCTCTACAAGAGCCACCTTGGTAAGGATGAAGCCAGCACCGCAGATAACAAGACCTTGATTTTTATCAGACAGTTTGTCTATCATAGCCTGTGTGAGTACAAGACGATATTCCTTGGCATCATTAGGCATTTTGATGTTACCATCTTTGTCAGAGCCATCCAGTTCTTTGGTACCAGGCAGAGCACCCCAACCATCACCACAAGCAAAGCGCATCTGACAGTAGCCAATAGCTGGATCTACACCAAATGTCACAACGAGTTCGGTTCCTGGAGTTACCTGACTCCAATCATAACCACCCCATGACAAGGCAGTAAAGCCATTTGCCCAGTTACCAGAAGAGTGTGCACCGGTCCAGATCACTGTAGTAATCTCGGTATTGGGGATGAAGTCAATCTTATAAGTAATCTCGCCATTTGAAGAAATAAGGCGAACACTTGTACCCTTCTTAGCATTATCAGGAGCACCAACAGTCAACGTGTTACCGCTTACAATGAACTGGCAAGCTTTTCCTGCGATTTCCACACCTGTAAGCTTGTCGCCATTGGCAATTGGCAAGGTGAAGGTCTGACCTGCATGGAGCTCAGCGTCAGCACCAGGGAGTTCTGTTGCATAACAGAATACAGCCTCGTTTACAGTAAGTGCAGGAGCATTTACAGTAACACCATTGGCAAGTTTCATCACAGGAGTACCAGTCTTGGCTTCCATAGGAAGTTTGATGCTCAGAGTAGTACCATCAGCAGAAACGGCACCTTTCTCTACGGTTGCTACAGCACCACCGAAGTCAACGCTCTTCACGAGGTCAAGGTCGGTACCAGTAATCTGGATAGTAGAACCAGCACTTGCAGGATTAGCATTATAGCCTGTTGCGGTTGGCTTAACGAGAGTGAATTCAACTTCTACTTTCTGACCATTTGCCATCACGAGGCGGAGCTTGCCTTCGGTAGCTGTTTCAGGAACGGCTGTCACAACAACCTTATCGGCAGCTACGCTGATAGCTTCGCCAGACAGAGCGTCAGCATTGTCAAACTCTACTGCTGTTACCAGATCCATATCCTTACCAGAGATGGTCAGCGCAGCACCAGCCTTTACAGGAGCAGGAGCAGCTACACAGTCAGAAGGCTTAACAGTTTCAACCATAGCAGCAGGTACCTCTACGTCTGATTTGCAGACGAGATCGATAGCGCCATCGGGAGCTTCAGCAGGCAGCACGAACGAGAGGCTCTTGCCATCTTCAGCAATAGTGAATTCGGTAATCTCGACACCACCAACCTTAACGGCTTTGATCAGCTGCATATAGTCACCAGTAACGGTTACGGTTTCACCAGCCTTGGCAGTAATAGTACCTTCAGCATCAACCTCGTTGCGTCCCTTTACCTTAGCAACGGTAGGAGTACCAACGATGAGACGGTCGTCGCTCAATACAATCTGATAGTCGAGTTTTGCAGCATCGCCCACGGTAAGGTCGGCGGTGTAGAACTGCAGTTTACCAGTCTTGGCATCCTCAGGAACCTTCACCTTGATGGTGTAGCGGTCGTGCTGAAGGAAGTCTTTTTCGCTGACAACCACGTTGTCGGCAAAAGCCATAGAGTGGATGAGGTTGAGATAACCATCCTCGTCACCCTTGATTTCAATCACATCGCCAGGCATTGCCGATGGAGTGATGCTCTTGATAACGATACCCTCAGTATAGGTCAGTGTAGATTTGGTAGTAATCTCCTGGTCGTTGTTTGCCACAAGTACTACATTACCTACCTCAGGACCATCGTGAGGAACGGTTACACGAATTTCACTGGGAACACCGGCCTTCACCACTTCGATAGTGGTAATAGCATCAACACCAGGAATGCGCACTTCGCGAATCTGGTCGAGGTTGCTACCGATGAAGCGCAACTGACCGCCACGCATCACAGGAGAAGGACCGAAAGCATTGAGCGACACACCACCTTGATACTGGTTGGTGTCTAAATCGTCGTTGCTGCACGCTGCCAGTGACAGCCCCATAAGGGCCATCACCAACAGGGTGAATATGTTATTGATCTTTTTCATAATATCCTTTTAGTTATTGATGTGTTATTTGTTAGGAACCACACGGAGGTTGTCGTAACGGAAGATCGGGGTACACTTCGTGCCCTGAACACCACCGTTGATAGGCCACATGATGAAGCTATCGAAACTTGAGATGCTCATTGGAGACGGAGCTTTGGTACCATCGTCGTTATAAACGAACTCGGTGAGAGGAATAGTTACTGTGATCCACTCATCGCCAGTATCGAACGAACCGGTTGACTTCCAAGGATTGTAGAGTGCACGAGGCAGGTCCTTACCACCATCAGCAGAAGTATGGATGTAAGTATTGTTCTGCCAAGAGTCGTTAGCACAGAGCTTATTGTTCACAAAGAGAATCTGGAGTGCACCGGCAGACCAAGGATTGCTTGATGGGATGTAAAGCTCAAACTTGAACGACATATTCTCCCAGTCAGAGAAGTCGATGATGTTGCGCAGAGGCACACCGGCACCTTCCTTGATGCTCATAGGATCTCCGTTCCAGTTACCACACCAGAATGGGAGTTTCAATCCTTCAACCCATCCACCTTCTGTTTCAACAGGACCTAACTGACAGTAAGCACCGCTAATACCACCTTCGGTAGAGTATTTAGCATCAATATTCCATCCCTGAGGTATAACACCCTTAGGACCTGCATTGTTAGGACCGTCAAAGTCGGTAATGATGTTACGGCTGTCAGCATAATAGAATGATGAATTTCCTTCACCGTAAATGGTAGAAACCTTGATGCGACCTTCTTTTGCTCCCTCTGGAACGATGAATGAGATAGAAGACTGAGTAATCTTCTTGATATTCTCACGAGGAACTTCAAGATTCATTGAGTTGTCGATACCTGTGAAGGTCAGAGTCAGTGGCTGGTTGGGGTCATCTACAAAGTACTGACCGTTGATCTGAGCCAATTCACCTACGTGAACATATTCACACTTCATTGAAGTTACAGCAGGTTCTGGCACCATCACCTTGAAATCGTATGTAGTGGTATCCTGACTCTTGTTGACCATATAGATCTTACCAGTGTTGCTGGCAGGAATCTGGTTTGGAATAGTTACCAACATGGTATGGTCTGTGATATAACTGGTGTTGAGCACAGCCTTCACATCATTGAAATACATTTCCTTGATGCTGGTCAGGTTGTTACCGACAATACAGATACCCGAACCGGTGTATGCCGAAGTCAGCAAAGAGTCCTTTGCGGCAACATCCTGTGGGCGGATATAACTGATCGTAGGATTACCATCGGTCAGTTCGAATTTATCTGGCTCATCTTCACAAGCGGTGAAACCCAAACCCAGGGTCACAACGCCAATTGCAAGGAGAAACCGTTTCATATTTCTTTTCATAATATCTTTCTGTTTCTTAAATTACACATTAATAAGAATAGGTTGCACGGATGTCAACATGTACACTTGGAGAACCAGTAGCCAAATTCGGGTTCAGAGCAACGTCCTCTGATGGGAATGGCAGTGTGAAGCTGTTGGCTGTCACATTGGGAACTTCTGTATCATAGTCATATTCAACCTGTCCGTCGGTAGTGGTGAGGTTCCATGTACCAGACTTGTAGTATGCCTTATACAAAGGATCGCAGTTCCAGAGACGGTTACGGTGCTGAGCCTTAAGTTCGGCAATACAGCTGTTTACATCATAGTATGCACGACGTACGAAATCATACCAACGGTCGCCTTCACCAGCAAACTCCAGACGACGCTCCTTCCAGATCATGTCGAAGTTGAGCGAAGTAACGGCAACGGCAGTAGGAATAGCACGCTGATGAACAGCATTGAAAGCATCAAGAGCTGATTGCTCACTGCCACGACCCAGCAGCGTCATAGCCTCAGCGTGGATGAGATATACATCAGAGAGGCGGAGAATATGGGTTGCAAGAGCTGATGCCATACGTCCGTCGGCAATACCCATTTCAGCCTGGTGGTCTGCTGCATCACCGTAGAGATGCTTCACGTTGTTAGAACCGCAAGGACCTTCGAGCTGCTCTGTTGCAGAAGCATTGTATGACTTGTCATAGATGAATTTAAGATAGTCGAAACCACCCTTGTCGCGCCAGAAATAAGCGTACTTATCGCCAGCAATCATCATGGTAGCCTTACGACGGGTGTCGATATCGGCACGGCTTGCCGGGCTCTGCCACTCTACCAGACGAGAATCCTTGCCTGTGCCATCAATCTTGATGACACCGAAAGCTTCCATCAGGTCGGTAGAAGGACCACCCCAGCCTCCCCATACAGAACCAACCTCACACATGCCTTCGATACCAAGGTCAGATTGCAATGTGTTCTGGCTAGTCCAGTGTGCACCAACAGTCCAACGCCAAGCAATCAAGCTTTCAGGGCAAGTGTTGTTGGAACCACGGAAGATGTCTTCATAGTTGTCCATGAGTTTACGACCGGAGTTATCGATCACGTCTTTTGCATAGTCTGCAGCTTTCTGCAAGTCTTCGTTGTTGAGCGAACCACTCACACCAGCCTTGGTCAGATAAACCTTTGACAGAAGACCTTCTGCGCAGTAGTAGTCGATACGACCTGGATCAGATGATTTGGGCAACAGCTCCATAGCCTTCTCCAAAGTAAGGATGATATACTCATAGACGTCAGCTTTCTCCACTTTCGACAATTCATTGTATTTGCCAGATGCCAACATGGCAGAGTTGTCGTGAATGATGGGGACATCGCCGAAGGTACGAACGAGGTAGAAGTAAGCCATGGCTTTCCATGTCAGACACTCTCCCATGCACTGGTTCTTTACTTCCTGTGAAGCAGAGGCACCTTTCAGAGACTCATATACTGTTGAGCAGTGACCAATCTCAGCCCACAGTGAATATGACATATTGACGAGGTCCTGGTCAGTACCGTTTACTGAGAAGTTGAGGTAAGGAGAATTTCCCCAGTACATATTGCCAGAGAACACCTCACCCACCTTGATGAAACCACGTTGGAAGTCATACCAGGGAGAGTTGTAGAGATAGTTCACACCAGCAATACATGCTTTATCAGAACCATAGAAGTTCTCGGTGTTGTAGTTATCCTCCGTAGGACGATCGAGGAAGTCCTCACAAGAGGTTGTCAGGAACGATGCGGTGATCAAAGCACCGATTCCCAAAACATTTTTCAAAGATATATTAAAATTCATATTGTGTTCTGTTTAGGAGTTATCAGAATGAAACATTAAGACCGAAGGTCCATGATGTTGGTGAAGGATAACGACCATTATCAAGACCAAACACATTGGCACTGGTAGTAGAAGCACCAACTTCAGGATCGTAACCGTCGTAACCGGTGATAGTGAAGAGGTTGGTAGCAGAGATAGTGGCACGAACGTTTTCGAGTCCAATCTTACCTACGAGTTTCTTATCGAAGGTATAGCTGAGGCTGATGTTCTTCAGGCGAAGGTATGAACCGTCCTGAATGAAGCGTGAGCTCCAAGCGTCGTTGTCGTTCGGGTCGTTGATAGAAGCACGTGGGTAACCACCGTTTCCTGTAGCAACCACATTAGCAATGTTGTTGTACCAACCATCGGCATAAACGCCATCGGCAGGAGTCAGACGAACACGACCGTTGACGTCGGTCAGCTGGTTGGTCCATGCAGAGTTCATGTGAGTAAGCTTCATCTTGTTGTAGTTACCGACCTTGTTGCCTACAGAACCATTGATGAATACGGTCAGATCCCACTGCTTGTAGTGGAATGTGTTGTTCCAACCAAAGGTGAAGTCGGGCAGCGGAGAACCGATATTTGTCTTATCCTTTTCGTCGATAACACCGTCACCGTTCACATCTTTATATTTAATATCACCTACGAATGTGGTGTTGCGTGAGTTATACTTGGTAGGATCGGTGCTCCATTCAGCCTTGGTCACATTACCGTTTTCGTCACGTTCTACAGTAACAGGGTTGTTTGACTGCAGGGTGTTAACAGGTGAGTTGAGCAAATCTTCAAACGAAGTATAAACGCCTTCAACCTCATAACCATAGAAGTTGTAGAGTGATTCGCCAACTACTGAACGTGCAACGACGTCAGTCCACTGTCCATAACCAAGGAGAGCGGTTGAGTTAGAGAGACTCTTCAGTTTGTTCTTGTTGAAAGAAATCTGGAAGTCTGAACCCCAAGAGAAGTTCTTGGTTTCGATAGGACGGGTATTGAGGGCGATTTCAAGACCTTTGTTCTCGATGTCACCATAGTTTCCGTAAGGTGCAGCAAGTGCTGAAGAACCGTTACCTGATGTTCCCATGAATGAAGGAAGAATCAGCTGCATCAGCATGTCTGAAGACTTCTTGTTATAATAATCGACAACGAGGTTGACGCGGTTGTTGAAGAAACCGAGGTCAAGACCGATGTTCCACTGTTCCTGAGTTTCCCATTTGATGTCCAAGTTCTTGATGTTAGCAGGACGATAGCTGGTACCGAGACCTGTTTCCATTACTGACATGGCAGATCCCCATTTGTAACCACCGATATTTGAGTTACCGGTCTGACCCCAACCGAGACGGAGCTTACCATTGGACAGCCATTTCACATCCTTCATAAACTTCTCGTTGGTGAAGCGCCATGCAGTAGCCAAAGAGTGGAAGCCTGCCCAACGCTTGTTAGGACCGAAGTTTGAAGAACCGTCGTAACGATAGGTGTAAGTAGCGAGGTAACGGTCATCGTAGTTATAGGTTTCACGAGTGAAGAATGAAGCCATGGCAGTAGAACCGAATCCGCTACCAATCTGAGGATCACCTGTACCAAGAGATGGATTGTGTACTACATCGCTGGGAAGAGCGGTGTTGAATACAGATAGGTAGTCATACTTCGACTCCCATGCTTCCTGACCGACCATGGCGGTGAAGCTATGTTTGCCGATAGAACCATTATAGGTCAGATAGTTCTTGAAGGTCCAGTAGGTGTTGGAGTTCTTCTGTGAACGTGCCTCGTTCTGCTCTACGTTGTAGTTTCCGAGATGCATAGTGGGGTTGAAAGTCTCACCATGAGTCCATCCGAGATCCCAACCAAATTCAGTATGCCAGGTCACGTTCTTAATAGGTGTTACATCGAAGAAGATGTTACCATTCAGTTTCTGACGTTTCAAAGTAATATCGTTGAGCAGCGCCATAGCGATTGGGTTGGGGCTGGTGAATCCCTCTTTGCTCACTGATGAGTATCCGCCATCGATATTATAAATCTGAATATCAGGAGGTGTGGTCAGCGAATACATGATAATACCCTCTTCACCGTCAGCTTTCAACAGATCTTCATCGGTCTGGCTGTAGGCAACGTTAACACCCATCTTCAACCATGTCTTCAGCTGGGCGTCGATATTGGCACGAAGTGAAATACGCTTAAAGTCAGAACCGATGATAGTTCCTTCCTGGTTCATGTAACCAGCGCTGACATAGTACTTCATCTTATCAGTACCACCCTGAGCACCAATCTGATGCTGGTGCTGGAAAGCAGTGCGGAACACAGCATCCTGCCAGTTGGTACCCTTACCGAGTACTGAAGGATCAGAATATGCAGGGTCTGCCTTTGTGATTTCTCCCTGAGCAACAAGGTCGTTGTAATACTCTGCAAACTCGCGGAGGTTCATCATGTCAAGGCGTTTGGTCTGACGTGACCATGTGGTAGAACCATCATAGGTGAACTTTGCTTCACCGGCCTTACCACGCTTGGTTGTGATGAGCACAACACCGTTGGCACCTTGGGCACCATAGATGGCGGTTGCAGAAGCATCCTTCAACACTTCCATGCTTACGATATCGCTGGGGTTGATGGTTGACAATGGAGAAATAGTTGAAACCGAACCGTTACCGAGCTTATCGCCCAATCCGTAGTCGGCACCAGACTGACCTCCTGACTGGAAGATCACACCGTCAACAACATATAGAGGTTCTGCACCGGCGTTGATGGTAGCTTGACCACGCACGCGAATAGAAGAGGCAGAACCAGGAGCACCTGAAGTCTGTACGGCGGTCACACCAGTAACACGACCGGCAAAAGCCTGGTCGATATTGGTAACATTTGCATTCTTAAGTGCTTTTTCGTCCATGGTAAACGAAGCACCGGCAAGATCGCTTTTCTTCATCGTACCGTAACCAACGACTACGACTTCATCAAGCATTTTTTTGTCTTCCTCCAGCGTAATGCTATAAGAGGTTTTGCTGTCAACCTTCACTTCCTTGGTAATGTAACCGATGTAGGAAATGACGAGGGTCTGACCTGGGTTAACGTTGAGTGAGAATTTACCGTCGAAATCGGTAGCAACACCATTCGATGTGCCTTTCACCACTACACTTGCACCAATCACAGGACCCATAGCATCGCTAACAGTACCCGTGATCTTCTTGGACTGTTGAACTGCCTGTACCGATGCTTCGGCATGAGCAGCCATAACTGGCGAATACGCGCCCAACAGTGAGCACGCACCCATCAACAGCGCAGTCTTTCTGATTTTTTGATTCATACTTTTAGGTATTTTCTTTAATAAAAATGAATTAACATCGTGTTAGTAAATTGTTGAGAATCATATTCTCTTGTCGTAGCCAAGTCCACCGGACCCGCATACGCTGGAGTATCATTTTGGTCTTTCTGCTGTAATTATTTTAGGACATTTAATATTTATTTTTTATTTCTTTAAGTTTTCAATGTACGGTGGTGATATCAAATCACGTTGCAAAATTAGCATATAAAAATGAGATTCGATAATATTATAATG
>NZ_NPIZ01000047.1:0-57515 GCF_002251185.1 Prevotella sp. P5-126 | reverse complement strand
CAATCGACATCATCAAAGGTATCAGTGGTAAGTATGGTAACAAGTCTAACGACTACTTCGCCACTAACAAGTCTAGTAACAAAATCCATCTCGCCAAACTCGCCAACCCATACAAGGGTCCTGCTACCGAGAAGCAGAAGGTGCAGCGCGAGAAGTTCGCCAAGCAGCAGGCTGCCAGCAGCGCATGGCTTAATGCTAACCGCCCGAACGAGAAGAACGGCATCAAGGGTACTCCTATCTACCAGTATGCCCTGAAGCTGAAACGCACCTTCGCCTTCTCTAACGTCAACCAGGTGTTGTTTAAGTACATGGACAAGGAGTTTAACATCAAGTTGCCTGACTCCATCGATGCACCTAAGGTGGACGACGAGGATACCGGTTCTACTACCAATCCTGGCAGCGGCGACCAGGGTACTGAGCAGAAGCCCGGTGGAAGCGACCAGGGTACAGAACAGCCTGGTGGCGGAGGTCTGGAGGGTTAGTCTTCCGTTTTCTTCTTAACCATAATCCCTTCATCGTCACAGCGCTCCTTGTTGTCAAGGGGCGCTGTATTCTTTATCCACGGAGCACACAGATGACACAGATTTTATTTGGCCGTGTGTTCCGTGGATAATTTCCGTGTGACATTAAACTTTACTTACTTTAGAGTTTGCAGAATATGGTCTAACTCATCGAGCTCTTCTTCTTTAGTTGCCCAACTCGTTACGAAACGGCAGATGATTTCGGTATCGCTCTTTCTTTCCCATATCTCGAAGGCTACTTTCTTGGAAAGGGCATCATAGAGGGTAGGTGAGAGGATGACAAACTGCTGATTGGTGGGGGAATCGTAGGCTATGGCGATGCCGTGTTTCTGGAAAATGCTGCGGAGGCAAGTTGCCATGGTCATGGCGTGGCGCGATACCTTGAAATAGAGTTGGTCGGTAAAGAGCGTGTCAAACTGGATGCCTAACATTCTGCCTTTGGCAAGTAAGGCTCCATGACGCTTTACATTAGTGAAGAAGTATTTCGGTGCCTTCATTCCTGAGAAAACGACAGCTTCGCCCATCATGGCGCCCACTTTTGTTCCACCGATATAGAAGACATCACAATGGCTGGCAAGGAATGGCAAGTCGTAGTCGCAGGCTTCTGATACCAGACCATATCCCAGTCGTGCTCCATCGATGAAGAGACGGAGGTCGTATTTCTGACAGGTTGCATAGATCGCAGTCAGTTCTTCCTTGGTATATACCATTCCAAACTCTGTTGGCATCGAGATATAAACCATGCCAGGCTGTACCATGTGAGGATGCGTTTCGTCTGCAAGAAATGTATCCATATAGGCTGACAGGGTATTGGCAGACAATTTGCTATTCTCTCCCGGCAGCGTAATGACCTTATGACCAAAGGCTTCTACTGCCCCCGACTCGTGTACCTCAATATGGGCTGTATCTACCCCTATCACTCCTTCGCATCCCATGAGGACGGAATCGATGACGGTGGTATTGGTCTGTGTACCGCCTACAAGAAAGAACACATCGGCATTCTTATTGTCGATGGCTTTACGTATCTTCTCTTTTGCTGCTTCTGAGTATGGATCAAAACCATATCCAGAGGTTTTCTCTTTGTTGGTAGTGCCTAAAGCGTCCAGTATCTCTGGCAACATACCATTGTTGTAATCACTTTCGAATGAAATCATAGTTTTTTATCTTTTTACGTTTTACTATATTAATATTTTTTTATGTCGCACGGATTGCACGGAAAGATTTTTGGGGGGTTGCTTCGCAAGATGTTTTGGAGTAGCGAAGACAGAGTGAGAGCGCGCTTTCACTATGCTGAGTCACGACAAAACAAACCATAGGTAAATCTTTGGAGGAAATCTTTAATGAAATATGGCCTTTGGCCAGAAATAATAATCTTTAACTAGAATCTCTAAACCATAACCCATAACCTGTAACCCATAACCTGTAACCCATAACCTATAACCTAAACGCTCTGTGTGTTCCTTGAATCATTTCCGTGCGACTTTATTCACTCATGATGGTAGGGTTCTCCCTTGATGATGGTACATGCACGATAAATCTGTTCGGTGAAGGTCATGCGTATCATCTGATGAGAGAAGGTCATCATCGACAGGCTGATTTGATGGTTGGCTCGCTGATAGACAGCGGGGGAGAAACCATAAGGGCCTCCGATGATGAAGACCAAGCGACGCGCTGTGGCACGCTTTTGTTCCAGCCATGCTGCAAATTCGATACTTCGCATCTGCTTGCCGTGTTCATCAAGCAAGACAACGGTGTCTGACGGTTGTAGCTGGCGGAGGATGAGTTCGCCTTCGGCCTGTTTCTGCTGCGCCTCACTCAAACCTTTCGTATTTTTCAGTTCGGGGATGGTTACTATCTCAAAGGGCATGTAGTGGCCGATGCGTCCCACATAATCGTCTATAATGGTAACAAAATGCTTGTTGACGGTTTTGCCTACTTGCAGGAGTACAGTCTTCATGTGGTTCTATGATTTTCGGGGGTATATTATCTTGATGAATGGAAACCTTCAAGATTCGCATAGCGATGGTTCATCATTCTGCGATAGATGGCCTTCATCCATATTGGCATGGCGAGCGTGAAAGCCAGTCCGATGATGGTGAGAATGGTGTATGCTGTGGTATCTCCGAATAATGCGCTCAACAGGCTGACCAGAATGATGGGCACGAAGAACACGATGAGTTCTATGAACATCTGGAGCTTGTTTTCCATCTGATTGCGTCCTGTGATCTTCTCATTCAGCGGAAGTGTCTGTCTGTTCCATATTGCCATGTGAAACAGCAAGCAGTATTCCGGACCGATAGTGATGAAGATGTATGCCAATATCATCATCAAAGAGAATTTCCCTGAGATGATGGCAGGAAGCAGCAACAGAAACGGGATGAGAACGATGGCGCTATAGAAATAGTATTTCGCGCGTAAAAGTGTGAGGATGTTCTCCCGATAGACCATGAGCAGGTCGATATAGTTTCCCTCCGGTCCCATGACCTTGATGAGGTTTACTGCTCCGAAGAACACAAAACAATACAGGCACCAGATGTTGAGCATAGTAGGTGAATCGTATATATCGGTATAGGCGATAAGCAGCGACAGCATGACGATGATGCAAATGCCCTGGATGAAACGTCCGCGAATGGCTTTATTGCGCATGGTGCTCTTAATCTCCAGTTTGAGATATTCTCCCATCTGTCCAAAGCGGTTGAGCAGGTTGAATTCTGACACGTGCTTGAGTTTGGTCTTCTCTTGTTTGGATATCTCATCATAGATAAAGTGCATCTGCAACCATCTGTTGAGTGAGAACAGCAAAACAAGCAATCCTGCCCACAACAATACCGACATCCAGGAAAATCCGTAGTCGCAGAGGAAGTCCATGATATAATCCACAGATTTATCTATCTCTTTGTCGCTCATCAGCAAGAAGGGGAGTATGCAACAGCCATAGAACAGGGCGGGTAATATCCAGTAGTACACCTTCTGATTGACGAGTGTACGTACCAGCAGATACCATTGGCTGTTGACCACCACCATCATCAGCAGCAACAGCGTCATGCCGACAGCGGCTATGAATGGTGTTCCTCCACATATATTAATAAAGAAATAGGGGATGAAAAGTGTGAGATAGATAAGGGTGCTGCTGGAAAACAGCTGGTCAATAAGAAAACAGTCGATGGCACGGTAGCGACTGAAGGGCATGAGCAGGTAGGGCTTGACGAGCATGAGTGGTGTCTGCTGTGCCAGAAAGCGCGAACCGAAATCCAGTATTAAGAAAAGGGGCATGAGCAACAGGATGAACGCCGGCTCATGACTTTTTGCCGAAGCCCATCCGAGAAATGTTCCAATTCCTATCATATAGATTGCCATGAAACCCAAAAAGATATATCCGAAGAGTTTGCCATATTGGTTTGCTTCGAACATGACACTACGCTTCGCACTTAACTTATTGTTTCTGCGCAGCAGCAGATAGAGTTTGAAAAAGGATATCATCGTAAATCAATAATTTCGGCATTAGGACAAACTTTCTTGTTGAAGCGAAACAGTCCATCGGAGAGGTTGGCACGCTTGAAACCGCTGATATTTACCGTGGTCCATTTTCTGTTTTGCATCATGCGCACCTGTGAGGGTACGTAGCTTTGGCGCGAGATGGTGACAATCATTTCTCGGATGGCATTACGTTGCGATTTCATGGTAACGATATAATGCTGTCCCTTGGTCTGCAGGGAGAGGGTGTAGCCCCGGCGATAGAGATAGATAAAGCCATAGGGGTTGATGGCTTGCAGTTCGCTGGCGGTAGGGGTGTTGATGTTTACCTCGTCGTTTTGAGGAACATAGGTCCATTGGGTCTTGCCGTCAAACCATACGATTCCTGCCGATGTCTTGGCATAAAACTTACGACCCTTTACCGAGATGGTACCGCTGGCACCGGTGTTCTGCGCTCCACGGATGGTAAAAGCGGCTGTAACGCCTCCTTTGTTAGACAATACCTGGGCAGTCTTGTCGAGAACACTCTTGGCGCTCTGTGCTGCCGCAGTAGTAAAGATGGTAGCCAAAAGGCCTATAATCCATAATCTGATTTTTATCATGATGATCTGTTTTTAGATATACTGTTTATGTTGTGATATGCGATAATGGAGATTTGAATATCAATGGCGCAACTGGTTTAAAATGTTTTCCAGACTTACCTCATCCTGAATGAGCACCTCGCGTGGCTTACTGCCCTGGGCAGCACCGACCACTCCTGCACGTTCGAGCTGATCCATCAGTCTGCCTGCACGGTTGTAGCCAATGGCAAATTTACGTTGGATAAGACTGGTGCTTCCGCTTTGATTCATGACAATGAGTCGTGCAGCGTCCTCAAACATCGGGTCGAGGTGTGACATATCGACATCAGCTGCTTCACCAAGGTCACCGTCGGCAGTATCAGGCTCAGGCAGTTCGAAGGCCGACGTATAGCCCTGTTGCTGCGAGATGAAAGTGTTGATGCGCTCCACTTCCGGAGTATCAACAAAGGCACATTGTACGCGCACAGGTTCTCCGCCGTTGAGGTAAAGGAGGTCGCCTCGTCCTATGAGCTGTTGGGCTCCAGGACGGTCGAGAATGGTGCGTGAGTCAATCATGGCACCGACACGGAATGCTATGCGGCTTGGGAAGTTGGCCTTGATGGTACCGGTGATGATATTCGTAGTAGGACGCTGGGTGGCGATAATCATGTGGATACCCACGGCACGTGCCAACTGAGCGATACGTGCGATGGGGAGTTCCACCTCCTTGCCTGCTGTCATGATGAGGTCGCCAAACTCGTCGATAACGACCACGATATAGGGCAGAAAGCGATGGCCGTTCTCTGGGTTCAACTGGCGACTGATGAATTTCTTATTATATTCCTTGATATTACGTGCCTGTGCTATTTTCAACAGGTCGTAACGGGTATCCATCTCTTTACACAGCGAGTTGAGCGTACGTACCACCTTGGTAACATCGGTAATGATGGGGTCGGCATTATCATCGGGAACCTTGGCAAGGAAGTGTTTATCGATAGATGAATAGACGCTAAATTCCACCTTTTTCGGGTCAACAAGTACAATCTTTAATTCCGACGGGTGCTTCTTGTAGAGCAACGAGGTGATGATGGCATTAAGACCTACAGACTTACCTTGTCCTGTTGCACCAGCCACCAGAAGGTGAGGCGCCTTTGCCAGGTCGAACATAAAGACCTCGTTGGTGATGGTCTTACCCAACGCACAAGGCAGTTCCATGGTTGTTTCCTGGAACTTCTTGGAATTGAGAATAGACTCCATCGACACAATATTGGGTTTGGCATTAGGAACCTCAATACCGATGGTGCCCTTGCCAGGAATCGGTGCGATGATACGAATGCCGAGTGCTGACAAAGACAATGCAATATCATCTTCCAGATTGCGGATGCGCGAGATGCGCACACCAGGCGCAGGCGTAATTTCATAGAGGGTGATGGTAGGACCAACGGTAGCTTTGATGCTGCTAATCTCCACTCCGAAATTGCGGAGCACATCGACGATGCGTTTTTTATTGGCATTCTGTTCCGCCATGTCAATATATGGTTTGCCGTCATCGTCGTATTTCTTCAAAAGGTCGAGCGTGGGGTAGTGGTAGTTTTCCAAATCGAGCTTGGGATCATAAGGCGTAGAAAGACTGCCATTCTCACCTGCCAAATTCTTACCTGTGGCTTTTTCCTCTTTTTCGCCAGTATCAACGGTCATTTCCACGGCACTATCGTCAGCAACAGGTTCTGTTGACAAGCCTTTATTGCCTGGTGTTTCAGACCGTTGTAACGTGGGGATAGGTTCCGTCTGTGGGTCGTTCACTTGGTCGAACTCCACAATCTGTGCATCGGGATCGTCAAACACTTCAGGGTCTTCCACCGTCTCCAAGGTAGGTGTGTCCGCCTCCGGCTCACCTTTACCCACTTGAATCTCCATGTGGATCTTCTTGGCATAGCGTAAAGGATTGAAAATCTTGCGGATAATAATAATGGTTTCGGCACTCAGATACGTCAGAAACGCAATAGCCAGGATGATGAGCAATAGCGTTAAGCCCGGTGTGCCAACCAGTCCTTCTACCACATCGCAAGCAGTCTGTCCGTAATCGCCTCCGGGATTGTAGTGCATATCGACGAACAGCGGCGATAGGAATTTAGCCAACGTGAGTGACGACCATAGCATGATGAGGGTCAGACACATGAACCATTTCAACAAGTTGACTTTATAGGTCAGCAACATGCGGATGCCCGCAAGGAGGAGAAAAAACGGAATGAGGAAGGCAGGGAGACCAAAACATTTCTTGATAAAGAACCAAGAAACCTTCGCGCCCAACGAACCGCAACTGTTGGTAAACTCACCATTGAGATTGAGAATCTCACCGGCACGTGGATTCTCCAATATGCTTTGGTCGGCAGCTCCCGTGCCGAAATAGGAAATGAAAGCGAAGGCCATAAATCCTGCAATGGCAATCAATAACAAGCCTAAAAAGGGGAGAATGCGATCGCTAAAGTGTATTTTATCGAGGCCAAAAGTCTCTCTTACTGATGGTGTCTTGGGTTCTTTCTTTTTTCTTGCCATAATATATGATGGTGGTATGTTTTAATGATTTAATATGCAAAAGTAATGGAAAATTGTCAGAAATCAACATTTTATCGTGTTTTTTTTGTATTTTTGCACACCGAAAACAAATGATAGATGAAAAAGACCATTTATAGTAAATACGACAAGAAGTTGATACCCAGCCTGCCACGTGTACTTTTCGAGGGAAAAATCGAGGTTGTAGTCAGCGAGACCGAGGCAGAAAAAGCGGTCGATTACCTGCTCAGCCAACCCATTATCGGACTGGATACAGAGACAAGACCCTCATTTAAGAAAGGACATACCTATACGGTATCGCTACTTCAAGTGGCAAGCCACGATATCTGCTTTCTCTTGCGTCTCAACTACCTCAAATTTTCTCCATCCATCAAGCGTTTGCTGGAAGATACTACAGTACCCAAGATAGGGTTGTCGCTCCACGACGACGTGAAGATGCTCCATAAGATTGGCGAATTTGAACCAGGACATTTCATCGACCTTCAGGATAGAGTCAAAGAAGTCGGCGTGGAAGACATGAGTCTGCAGAAGATCTATGCCAACTTCTTCGGCATGCGCATCAGCAAACGAGAAAGACTCACCAACTGGGAGGCTGACATCCTGACGGAAAAACAAAAACGCTACGCAGCAACAGATGCTTGGTCGTGCATCCTGCTCTATGAAGAACTCATCAGACTGGAGCAGACCGGCGATTATGAACTCATAAAAACAGACGACGAACATGTATCCACAGATCATACTGAAGAAAGGTAAGGAGGAGAGTCTGAAAAGATTCCACCCCTGGGTGTTTTCGGGAGCTATACAGGCTATCGAAGAAGGAATAGAGGAGGGCGATACCGTTTGCCTCGTAAACAGAAATGGCAACTTCATTGCCGTGGGCCACTACCAAGAGGGGTCTATCGCCGTTCGTGTGCTCACCTTCGAGGATCGGGAAATTGACGACGATTTCTGGCATTCACGAATCTCATCTGCGTTGAAAATGCGTCAATCCATCGGCATTGCCGACTCGCCATCCAACAATACCTACCGACTGGTACACGGAGAGGGCGACAATCTGCCCGGACTTATTATAGATGTGTATGGCGATACTGCCGTGATGCAAGCCCATTCCATCGGCATGCACAAGGTCAGAAAGGAGATTGCCAAGGCACTCGTCGATGTGATGGAATCGCGCATTTCCAATGTGTATTACAAGAGCGAAACAACCTTGCCGTTTATGGACGCAACAGACATGAACGGATTCATTTACGGAGGAAGCGACAATAACGTGGCGTTGGAAAACGGACTCAAATTCCGAGTTGACTGGCTGAAAGGACAGAAAACCGGATTCTTTGTGGATCAACGCGAAAACAGATCACTCCTGGAGAAATATGCAGCAGGGAAGCGTGTGCTCAATATGTTCTGCTACACCGGCGGATTCTCTTTCTATGCGATGCGCGGAGGTGCACAACTGGTACACTCTGTTGACAGTTCGGCAAAAGCCATCGACCTGACCAGAGAGAACGTATCGCTCAATTTCCCTGGCGACCAGCGCCATGAGGCCTTTTGTGAAGATGCCTTCAAATACCTGGAGAAAGCAGGCGACAACTATAATCTGATTATCCTCGACCCGCCAGCCTTTGCGAAGCACAGAGGGGCGCTGCATAATGCGCTGAAGGGCTACACCCGTCTGAATCAGAAAGCATTTGAAAAAATAGAAAGGGGAGGCATCCTCTTTACCTTCTCTTGTTCACAGGTGGTTACGAAAGACCATTTCAGAAATGCTGTGTTTACTGCTGCTGCATTAGCAAAAAGAAATGTGAGAATACTCCATCAGCTCCATCAGCCTGCCGATCATCCTATCAATATTTATCATCCGGAAGGAGAGTACCTCAAAGGACTCGTCCTTTACGTGGAATAAAATAACATGCAATAACAGGAGGACATCGAATGGTGGAGAAAGTCAAGGCCTTCATGAGTCAGCATCAGCTGCTTGACGACAGGGAAATGTATCTTGTTGCGTTAAGCGGTGGGGCTGATAGTGTGGCATTGCTACTCGTTCTTCACGAGATGAAGATCAAGATCCATGCCGTCCATTGCAATTTCCACCTGAGAGGGGAAGAATCGGATAGGGACGAAGCGTTCTGCGAATCCCTTTGTCACAGGCTCGACATTCCCTTTCATCGCATCCATTTTGATACGCAGACCTACGCAGAACTGCATCACATGAGTATCGAACTGGCTGCGCGTGAGTTGCGATACGGCTATTTTGAACAGCTCAGAATGGATATCGGCGCGAAGGGGGTGTGCGTGGCTCATCATCGTGACGATTCGGTAGAAACCATTCTCATGAATCTGGCAAGAGGTACGGGCATACATGGCCTTACAGGTATCAGTCCACGACAAGGGAATGTGTTAAGACCCCTGTTGGGAGTGACAAGGGCAGAGATTGAACAGTTTTTGGCAGACCGTCAGCAGCCCTTTGTTACCGATTCCACCAATCTTGAGGATGACGCTACGCGCAATAAGGTGAGACATCATATCGTACCCCTGTTGAAGCAAATCAATCCGAAGGCTGCCGAAAACATTCTCCTCATGGCAGAAAGAATGGCAGGAGCAGAACAGATGATGGAAAGACTGTTGAAGCCCTTGAGAAACCAGACGGAATATACCAAACAGGAAATTCTGGAGGATGTGGGAAATGACTACCTGTTGTATGAACTCTTGCGGGATAAAGGCTTTAATGCCCGACAATGTACGCAAATTTTCAATAGCATGATGGCGGATGGTACCGGTCGTGCTTTCATGTCGAAAGACTATGAATTGGTCATCGACCGAGATCGGATTGTTATGGAAAAGCAAAAGCCTGCTTTTCGGCAGATCACAATTCCAGAACCAGGAGTCTATGTCATGCAGCATAACGAAAAACTCCGAGTCGGGATGGCAGATAAACCCCGTGACTTCAAGGTTTCCAAAGCGTCACACAAGATTACCGTTGATGCCGACAAGATACGCTTTCCTCTTGTCGTCAGACTGGTACAACAAGGAGATGTGATGATTCCTTTTGGCATGAAGGGACATAAGTTGTTGAGTGATCTGATGACCGACTGCAAGATGACACTTTTGGACAAGCGCCGCCAGCGTGTGGTAGTGGATGCTTCGGGTGTCGTGGTTTGGCTCATGGGAAAACGTTGTGACAATCGTGTGGCTGTTGATGATACTACCCAACGAATACTCACCATTGAGATTGATTTGGAAGCATAACCTCCCATAGAAATCGCTATCAGAAAATCAAAAGAGATCATACAAATATTCAATTCATCAATCATTTCATTATGGACAAACTACCGAAAGACCCCGCAATTCTAGTATCAAGCATCAACATGTTTCTGCGTGATGAAGAGTTTGACTCTTTGGAAGCCCTTTGCTATTGTTACAATCAAGAGCCACAGGCGTTGAAAGACTATCTCTACGCCCATGGATTCGTCTATTCTGAGGAACAACATCAGTTTCGACCCCAAGGCTTTGAAACCAATACCGACCTTTGACCGCTCTAACGAATACTATGACGATGAATATTCCTCATGATGCTATAGAAACAGCCTATAGCTTCTTTCACCAAAAGCAACGAATCTATCAATTTTCTACCCTGTCGTGGCAGAAAGACGATATTGAAATGGCTATTGCTGATTATGTAGAATCGATGAATGAAGATCTTTATGCCAGATTGGCAAAAGGTAAACCCGACTTCTTGCGCGACCATAGGCGTTTTGCCGAAGAACTCCTGGATGCGGTAGAACAGTTGGAACAACTGCTTTAACCGCTTGAAAAAGAATACGGAAAGAGACACGTTAACAATATAGGATGGTAATCCATCAATCGCCCTGATGAAGATTATTCATGTGGATATGGATCAGTTTTTTGCTGCTGTAGAACAGCAAGACAATCCAAAACTAAAAGGCAAACCTATTGCAGTAGGACATGATGCCGAACGTGGTGTGGTGTCAACAGCAAGCTACGAAGCCAGACGCTTTGGAGTACATTCGGCACAGTCTATTCAGTTGGCCAAACGGCTATGTCCAGAACTCATCATCGTAGAGCCCCATTTCCAACGATACAAAGAAGTATCGGCACATTTGCACGAGATATTCCACGAATATACCGACCTCATAGAACCCATATCCCTCGACGAAGCCTTTCTCGATGTAACAGAAAACAAGAAAGGCATTGAACTGGCGGTGGATATTGCAAAAGAAATCAAACAGCGCATCTATCAGACAACGGGACTTACCGCATCGGCAGGTGTGAGCTACTGTAAGTTTATAGCGAAGATAGCCTCTGACTGGCGCAAGCCCGATGGGCTGACGGTCATTCATCCCGACAGGGCATTAGACTTTATTTCCCGACTCAAAGTGGATAGGATATGGGGCGTGGGGCCAAAGACTGCAGAGAAAATGCACCACATGGGTATCTTCACCGGATTAGATCTGCGCAACACGCCCCTTAACCAACTCACGGAAGAATTTGGCAAGATGGGACAGGTGTTTTACGAATTCTCACGAGGCATAGACTCACGTCCCGTGATCAGCGAATGGGAGCGTAAGAGTGTGAGTTGTGAACAAACCTTTGACAATAACATCAGTGACAATTCCGCCGTTACCATTCAACTCTACCACATGGTACTGAATTTGGTTGGGCGGATAGAGAAAAACAATTTTGAGGGGCGTACGCTAACGCTGAAGGTCAAGTTTCAGGACTTTCAGCAAATCACCCGCAGCATTACCGTTGACCGTGTTCTCCGTTGCAAAGACGATATCCTTCCTTTAGCCAAACAGTTGATCCGTCAGGTTGAGTTTCATTCACATCCCATCCGACTGTTGGGCTTGTGTGTCTCTAACCATAAGCGTGTTAACCCGTCAGAGCCCGCTAAATATATAGAACTGGAACTGGAGTTTGAACCCTGGCCAGACGAATGACTCACAGAGTTACTTCATGGTATTATTGCGAAGAAACTCCTGATACTGCAGACCATAGCCATTGAAAACATTGATGTCAACAGGACCGTGGATGCCTGCAACACGGCCTTCAGGACTGAGTTGCCAGAATACCAGATGTACGTCAGGCTTGTACTCGCCATAACGGGCAATCCATACCTGATAACGCTGCTTGATATCAGGAGCCTTGGACAGATAGCGGTTGACGAACATCTGGCTGACGTAGAGTATGGGGCGGTGTCCTGTGGAACGCTCAACAATATTGCACCAGGTACGAATATGCTTGAATAACTGTTCTGCACCACCAATAGCGGCAATCTGAGCATGAGAGGGTTCGACATCGAGAACAGGCGGAAAGTCGCCTCGGCGAAATTGTGCATATCGCAGAAAATGGCGTGCTTGTCTTTCTGCTGAGGTTTTGAGTGACATGAAATGGTATGCTCCTACACGTATGCCCTGACGTCGTGCCTGTTGACAGTCAGCAGCATAATAGCGATTGCGGATGGAAATGCCTTCAGTAGCTTTGATATAAACAAAGGAAATGGGGAAATCAGGACGCCCCATGACATGTTTATTGTGTTTCGAACCGAGTGAAGTGATGCGAACTTGACGCCAGTTTATTGTAAACCGTTTACGTCCTTTCTCATGCTGGTGGCGAGAGATGTCGATGCCATAGATGCGTTCTGAGGTGTATTTGATTTTTTCCCCAAGGAATCTTCCCTTTCGCCATTCGCCAGCTTTTATGCCATGCGAAGAGGATTCAAATCCCCATCCTTCGGGACGGTCATTCACCCACATGCCGGTGTAACTGCTTCCATCTTGTCGTACGATACTTCCTTGTCCGGAAGCCAGTCCCAAAGTGTCCATCTGTCCATCATAACAGCCTTCGTCATCGTAACGTCGTGCTACCACGATGGTATCGTTATCCCACAGACCACAAACAATACGTCCCTGAGGATCCCGCCAGACAGCAGGACCGTTGAGCAGACCGAAATGGAATCTTCCTGCCTTCCAATAGCCACCATTGATGCGTACCGCTATCAAGGGGCGCTTTGTTTCAGGAATATAGCGTCTGCCTATGATACGACGTGTGGAATCAGTCTGCAGCAGACTCTTCAGTCGAATTTGTTCTTGTTGCAGTTGGTTGTCGTGTTGTGCTATCAAATCAAATCCCTCGTCGGTCACATTATGTACAGCAAAATAATCGTCCATAGCCTCTCTCTCTTTCCGAATCTGATCAAGCCTATGGTGAAGTGAGTCATCAGATGGTCTGCCAGCCATGATAATTTCCCATTTAGGCCCAATACCCATATTGCGGTTATTCAACCAATCGCGGTAATACCGCCAACCAATAGCAATAGCTGTTCCTACTACCAGTAGGCAGACGACAAGATCTATCCGACGTTTAGTACACATTTTTTAAACCTCCTGAACAATAATCTTTTGACTATTCTTTATTAGAATCTTCTTTAGACTTCAGATCCAGCCAGTAGTCGATGATTTGACGGGCAATGGAGAGCTTCTCTGGAATTTGTGGTAAGTGGTGACGATTGAACCACGCGCCACGTGAGAGTTCTGATCGCTGCAGATGAATGTCTCCGTTGTCATATTCTGCAAGAAACCCAACCATCAGTCCGCAAGGGTAGGGCCAAGGCTGTGAACCGTAATAGTGCAGGTTTTTGATGGTCAGTCCGGTCTCTTCCATGACCTCACGGCAAACAGCCTCTTCGAGCGTCTCACCGGTTTCCACGAATCCTGCTACAAGACCGTAGAAATCGCCACGGAAATTCTTGGCATGAACCAAAAGCACCTCATCGCCTCGGCTGACGAGTACGATGACAGCAGTAGCCAGTTGTGGCCACACCTCCTTACCACATTGTGTGCAGCGCTTGGAGATGTCTGTATGGAATTTCATAGGAGCGCCACAAACTCCACAGAATTTGGTATTACTATCCCAATAAAGCAGTTCGTGGCATTTTCCAGCGAGAAGATAGTCGTGACTTGAAAGGTGATAGTAACTCTGTCGAAGTCCACACATTTTATAGCGTGGATTGTCAGTCAGAGGTTGGTCGATACGGTAGGCTTTCGCACCAGCAACATGGAGAATGTTGGTCCAAGGCTTGAGTTCGACAGGAGGTTCGGTAGGAATGCGTAATACATCACCGTCTTTCTCCAAGACAAGGTCTGATTGACAAAATACGATATATTGTTCCATGGCTTAATCCTCCTTGAAAATAAGACGACGGTCACGTTCGATAGCCGGTTTTGTCCATTCCTCCGGTACGAATCGCCAGTTGTTGAGTGGGAGAGCTTCTACCGTTCCCTGTTTTTCTATCATTTGTGTGAGATAATAGCGTTGGTCGTGCTTGCTCATATAAATTATACGCGAAGGAATATCCTCCTTGGCAATCCCTGCACCACGGGTAAGCAGTTCGCCTCCACCGTTGCCACGATAACTGTTAAAACCCATGAGGGCAAGCAATGTGAAAACTCTTATCATGTGTGAATTGTGGATAGATTGTAATTATAATAGAAAATCGTTATCTCTGTTTCCCTTGATTGATAAGAAACTGTTCTGCGCGTTCAAGGTCGGCAGGGGTGTCAATACCAACGGTTTCAACATCAGTCAATCCGACACGAATGCGGTAGCCGTTTTCCAACCATCTTAACTGTTCGAGACTCTCTGCCAGTTCGAGGGGGGACTGAGGAAGTTGGGTGACTTCTCTGAGCACTTCACGACGATAGGCATAAAGTCCAAGATGTTTGAGATATGGATAGTGGTTGAGCCACGATTTAGGTTCCTGTCCACGTACGAACGGAATGACAGAACGGCTAAAATACAAGGCGAAGCCCTGTTTGTCGCAAACAATCTTCGGAGAGTTAGGATTTTCCGTAGCTTCCATGGAGTCAAAGCGTTTTCCAAGTGTACCAATTTGCGTTTCCTCACAATCGAAAAGCGACTGTAAGGTTTTGAGCTGTGAAGCATCAACAAACGGTTCGTCGCCCTGAATGTTAATCACGACATCAGCATCTGTACCTATCTTTTCTGCAGCTTCTTCAATACGGTCGGTACCACTTTTATGGTCAGCTCTTGTCATGATGGCGTGTCCGCCAAAACTTTCTACCACACGAGCGATGCGTTCGTCGTCGGTAGCAACATAAGCCTCGTCGAGCGCCTGTGCTGCCTTTTCATATACATGTTGTATGACTGGGCGTCCACCCAAAAGAGCCAACGGTTTGCCTGGAAACCTTGTAGATGCATATCGGGCTGGGATGATAGCTATGAATTTCATTTTTCTATAGGATTTTTTATTTGTTTTCATTGCAAAGGTACAAAAATATCCTTATGGTGCGTTAATATACGCTAACAAAAATGATAAATACCGATTTTTTTTCATACCTTTGTTCCGATTTATTGCTATTAAAATAAAATCAATGATTATTAGACTGAGATATTTCCTTACGATAACATTAGCGACGGCAGCATTGACACTACCGGCGCAGAAGATAAAAGTCGGTGCGTGTACAACGGCCGATGGTGGCGAATACCAAGGTGAGATGGTTGGCGGAAAGCCAGACGGACGTGGTCGGGCAACCTATAAAAACGGGGACTGGTATGAAGGTCTATACTCCAAAGGCAAACGTCAGGGAAAGGGTACTTATACTTTTTCCGATGGTGAAAAATATGAGGGAGAATGGTTCCAAGATCACCAGCATGGCGTTGGAACGTTCTATTTCCAAAACAATAATAAGTATGTAGGACTCTGGTATATTGACGAACAACAGGGTCATGGTAAGATGTACTACTATAATGGTGACGTCTATGATGGCATGTGGAAACAGGACAAACGCGAAGGAAAAGGTCGTTATACGTTCAAAGACGGCACTTGGTATGAAGGTCTGTGGAAAGACGACATGAAATCAGGAAAAGGTGTTTATCATTGGCCAGACGGCTCGTCTTATGACGGCATGTACGCAAATAATTTACGTGATGGCAAAGGAGTGTTCAGATACTCCAATGGTGACGTTTATGTAGGACAATGGAAAGAAGACACCCCACACGGAAAAGGTATTTATAAATTTCAGAGTGGCGACGTCTATGAAGGTGACTATGTACAGGGCGAACGTACCGGTATAGGCGTCTTCAAATTTGCCAATGGCGACAAATACACAGGAGCCTTTGTGGATGGCGACAAACAAGGCCAGGGCATACTTGTGTGGAAAAACGGGAACGTCTATCAAGGTGAATGGAAAGCCGACAAACCTAATGGATACGGAAAACTGACGATGAAGAACGGCGATGTCTTTGAAGGACAGTTCAAAAACGGAACCATACACGGACAAGGTGTAGCACGTTTTGCAGACGGGTCAAAATTCAAAGGACAGTTTATCAACGGACGAAGAAACGGACCTGCCGTAGAAGAGGATAAAAACGGCAAACGCTTTGAGGGATCCTATGTAGATGACAGACGTGACGGACGTTTTGTAGAAAAGGACGCCAACGGTAATGTTACAGCACAAGGTAACTATACAAGAGGACATCGTGAGGAAGACAAAACAAAATAAGCAACCCTTAAATAAATCAATAGAATTATGATTATCGACGAACTAAAACATCTGAAAGACTATGAGTCGTTGAACCCATTGTTTTCAAAAGTTGTGGAGTTTATCAACCAGCACGACCTCAACACACTTGAGGAAGGCAAACATGAGATAGTGGGTAAAGACCTCTTTGTCAACATCCAGACAGCCAAAGGAAAGACACCCGACGAGGCTGTTATCGAAACCCACAATAAGATGATCGACATACAGATACCGCTCTCTGCTGCTGAAACATACGGATATACTCCCCGTGAAGCACTTCCGGAGGCTGCATATAACGAAGAGAAAGACATTACCAAAATACCCGGACTTGCTGCCGAGAGTTATGTGACAGCTCAGCCCGGATGTTTTGCCATCTTCTTCCCACAGGATGGTCATGCCCCGTGTATTGCAGGTGTAGATGAAATAAAGAAAGCCATTTTTAAAGTTAAAGCCTAATATCATCATGACAACAAATAAAACTACAAAATCCAAAGCCGGAGCAAAGACTGCGGCAAAGAGAACGACACGTAAAAGTGTGAAACAGGAAAACAAGCATATTGGTCTGGTAAAAAATGACTCTTGGCTTGAACCCTACGAGGATGCCATTCGTGGAAGACATGAGCATGCCCTATGGAAAATCGCCCAGTTGACGAGAAACGGGAAAAAGACTCTTTCTGATTTTGCATCAGGACACCTCTATTTCGGACTTCATAAGCTTGCAAAAGGCTGGGTGTTCCGTGAATGGGCACCTAATGCAACAGAAATATACCTCATCGGAGATTTCAACAACTGGCAGGAATCACCCAAATATAAATGCAAACGTATTGAAGGTACAGGAAACTGGGAACTCAAACTCTCGGAAAAGGCCATTAAACATGGAGACCTTTATAAAATGAAAGTCAAATGGAATGGTGGAGAGGGTGAACGCATACCAGCATGGTGTCAACGTGTGGTACAAGACGAACAGACCAAGATTTTCTCAGCACAGGTGTGGAACCCTGAACATCCTTATGTCTTTAAGAAAAAGACCTTTAAGCCTGACATTTCACCATTGTTTATCTATGAATGCCACATTGGAATGGGACAAGATGCCGAAAAGGTTGGCTCTTATCGTGAATTTCAGGAAAACGTATTGCCACGTGTTAAGAAAGATGGATATAATGCCATTCAGGTTATGGCCATCCAGGAACATCCCTACTATGGATCCTTTGGATACCATGTATCATCATTCTTTGCACCTTCAAGTCGTTTCGGAACTCCTGACGAATTAAAGGAAATGATTGATACTGCCCATAAAATGGGTATTGCGGTCATCATAGATGTTGTTCATTCGCACGCTGTGAAAAACGAAGTTGAAGGACTCGGAAATCTTGCAGGAGATCCCAATCAATACTTTTATCCTGGTGAACGTCATGAACATCCAGCATGGGACTCTTTGTGTTTTGACTACGGAAAGGATGACGTCTTACACTTCTTACTCTCCAATTGCAAATATTGGCTGGAAGAATACCATTTCGACGGCTTCCGCTTCGATGGAGTTACGTCTATGCTGTATTACTCTCACGGACTTGGGGAAGCATTTACAGGCTATGGAGATTACTTCAACGGACATGAGGATGACAATGCGATCTGCTATCTGACATTGGCCAACAAACTGATTCACGAAGTTAATCCCAAGGCAATAACGATTGCCGAAGAAGTATCGGGTATGCCAGGACTTGCCGCACGTTTTGAAGACGGTGGGTATGGTTTCGACTACAGAATGGCTATGAACATTCCTGACTATTGGATTAAGACCATTAAGGAAGTAAGGGATGAGGATGTCAACGTTTGTAGCATTTTCTGGGAAGTGAAGAACAGACGACCGGACGAGAAAACCATATCTTATTGTGAAAGCCATGATCAGGCTCTTGTGGGAGATAAAACCATCATCTTCAGACTCATAGATGCCGATATGTATTGGCATTTCAAGAAAGGCGACGAAAACGAAATAGTTCGAAGGGGTATCGCGCTACATAAGATGATTCGACTGGTGACACTTGGAGCTATAAATGGCGGTTACCTCAATTTTATGGGTAACGAGTTCGGACATCCAGAATGGATTGACTTCCCGCGTGAAGGAAATGGATGGTCGTACAAATATGCAAGACGCCAATGGAATCTTGTAGATAACAAAGAACTCTGCTACCACTGGCTTGGTGATTTTGACCGCAGAATGTTGGAAGTGGTCAAGAGCCAACGAAATTTCCAGAACACACCCGTAACAGAAATTTGGCATAATGATGGAGATCAGGTGCTTTGCTTTATGAGAGGCGACCTTGTCTTTGTATTCAATTTCTCTCCAACACACTCCTATACTGACTATGGATTCCTTGTACCTACAGGTTCCTATGAAGTAGTGCTCAACACAGATGCCAAGGAGTTTGGTGGTAATGGATTCGCAGATGACACGATGACTCACATGACCAACTACGATGAACTCTATGTGAAAGACCGCAAAGAGTGGCTCAAGCTCTATCTACCAGCCAGATCAGCTGTGGTGCTCAGAAAACTGTAAGTGGAACAAAGGTAAAACAACCACACCTCTGCATACTTATGAAATACAATATCCGCCGTATTTGGCTGATTCTCTCACATGTGACCATACTGATGCTTGTCATCGGTATGGTCGCAGGATCTTCTGACGTGAAGCAATATGCAAAACAGATGGAAGCCCTGATGAATAAGGGAGATTATGATGCAGCACTTCAAATTGGATGCAAATCAGACAAGACTGATTCACTACTGACAGCCCTTAGAGTTGAAGCGCTTTATCAACAGCATCGATTAGGAGATGAACTGTTTACTTATCCCATTTCCGGGTCAGGTAGGGATATGAAACACTGCGGAGGCGATAAAATGTTATGTGGCTATTTGATAGATTGTCAACTTGACCAATTTGTCAAATTACTTCCAACATACTATCCAATTAACAGCAGTTTGCCCAAACACTACCAAGAAGCCCTCGTTCTATATAAACATCTGCGTGCACAACCGATCATCGTGTTCAATAATCTTGCTATGGAGGCAGATTTTGACGAGATGAAAAGTCTTCAGCAAAGATATCCTAAGCAACGCGAATGGCTTATCAATATGCAGACCAACTATAAAGATACCTATTGGTATTATTATTTCTGCGGAAAAGCAATCAATAAATTACAAAACAGATAATCAGACTTTGTAATTCGTCTGCTTCATGTATCATGATTCATTCGGGATGCCCTCGGTTTAATTTGTATTTTGCGTACCCCCAATACTTAACAATTGACTTATTTTACGCGTGTAAAACCTATTGAATCTGAGTTGTTATGAACTTGATGAGGTATTGAAACGTCTTACCTCTTCATTACAAATTAATGGTGTAGGGTGTGCTCACAAAAAAACAATTGGGAGAAACGCTTAACTCGTCTCTCCCAATTTACAGTGGCTAATCTATATATGTGTTTGTGAGATAGATTGCTGTGAACTTATACAATACCCTGACTCATCATAGCTGATGCAACCTTCATGAAGCCTGCAACATTGGCACCCTTCACATAGTTGATGTATCCGTCAGCACCAGTACCGTATTTCACGCAGTTTTCGTGAATATCGTTCATAATACGCTTCAGGTAGTTGTCAACCTCTTCAGCGGTCCAACTCAGACGCTCTGAGTTCTGAGACATTTCAAGACCAGATACTGATACACCACCAGCGTTTGAAGCTTTTCCCGGAGCATAAAGCAACTTGTTGTCTTGGAAAATCTTGATAGCCTCAGGAAGTGAAGGCATGTTTGCACCTTCTGCCACGGCAATTACGCCATTGTCAACAAGAGCCTGTGCCTGTTCGCCGTTAATCTCGTTTTGGGTAGCGCAAGGAAGGGCAATATCAGCCTTCTCATGCCAAGGACGCTCGCCAGCATGATAAACAGCATTGGGATATTCTTCTGCATACTCTTTGATACGACCACGCTCAACATTCTTCAGCTCTTTCACATAAGCCAGCTTTTCAGCGTCAATTCCATCGGGATCGAAGATGTAGCCATCTGAGTCTGACAAGGTGAGTACTGTGGCTCCCAACTGGATGCACTTCTCTGTAGCATACTGAGCCACATTACCAGAACCAGAAATCAGAACCTTCTTGCCTTTCAGCTCGATGCCGCGAGTAGCCAGCATAGAAGTCAGAAAATATACTGTACCGTAACCTGTTGCTTCAGGACGAATCAATGAACCTCCGAAGGGGATACCCTTACCGGTAAGTACACCTTGGAACTGATGGGTGAGCTTCTTGTACTGTCCAAAGAGGTAACCCACTTCACGACCACCAACACCGATGTCACCAGCAGGAACGTCTTCATCAGGACCGATTACTCGATACAGTTCGTTCATGAATGCTTGACAGAAGCGCATAACCTCTGCATCGCTCTTGCCACGTGGAGAGAAATCGGAACCACCTTTGGCACCACCCATAGGAAGTGTTGTCAGCGAGTTCTTGAAAGTCTGTTCAAAAGCGAGAAACTTCAGAATTCCCAGATTTACACTCTTGTGGTAACGCAGACCGCCTTTGTACGGACCAATGGCGTTGTTGTGTTGGATGCGATATCCCATGTTGGTCTGAACATTTCCCTTATCGTCAACCCATGTGATGCGGAATTCGTAAACGCGATCGGGCACGCAAAGACGCTCAATCAGATTAGCTTTCTCAAATTCAGGGTGCTTGTTGTACTCTTCCTCAATAGTTGGAAGTACCTGACTTACGGCCTGAATGTACTCAGGCTCATTGGGAAATCTTTGTTTCAGATTTTCTACAACTTGTGCTGCATTCATAATTTTTTCTTTTTTGGTTAAATTATAACGTTTTTTCTACTTCTTTTTTGTTTTCGGTTGCAAAATTACATCAAAAATCTGAAATACCAAACAAATTATCAAAAAATATACTATATTTCTTTCTTTTTGTAGCAAATATGTATAAAAACAGAAAAAAACATTGCTTTTTCGCCTGTTTGGGAGCACAATAAGAAAAAAGCACCATCTTACCTTTGAAAGGTAGATGATGCCTTAGTATTCATATATTGGAGTAAGAAGGTGAAGATTATATCTTTTGGATAGTCAATTCACTTTTTCCTTCCTCTTTGCTTATTGATATGGTACTGTTAGCCTCCAGTTCCCCATCGATGATAAGTTCTGCAATACCATCTTCTATATAGTTCTGAATCGCACGTTTCAATGGACGCGCACCAAATTGCACATCATAGCCGCGTTCTGCAACAAAAGCCTTGGCTTCGTCGGTTATCTGCACTTGATAGCCGAGTGCTTCCATACGTTTGAAAAGTCCGCGTAGTTCGATGTCGATGATTTTCTTAATAGCCTCTAAATCCAACTGCTCAAAGGTGATAATCTCGTCCATGCGGTTCAGAAACTCTGGTGAGAACTGTTTAGACAATGCTTTCTGCACAATACTGCGCGCATGTTCCTTATCCTGGTCATTGAGCATGAATGAACTGTTTCCTGCTGTGTTAAAGCCTACACCCCGACCGAAATCCTTCAGTTGGCGTGTACCTGCATTAGAGGTCATAATGATAACCGTATTGCGGAAATCCACAAAGCGTCCGTTACCATCAGTCAGACGACCTTCGTCGAGAACTTGAAGCAAGAGGTTGAAAACGTTACTATGTGCCTTTTCAATCTCATCAAGTAGTACGATGGAGTAGGGACGACGACGAACGCGTTCGGTCAACTGACCACCTTCCTCGTAACCAACGTAACCTGGAGGTGCACCAACCAGTCTGGACACGTTGAACGATTCGGTATATTCACTCATGTCAACACGAATGAGCGCATCACTACTGCCGAACATAAATTCTGCGAGTTTCTTCGCCAGATAGGTTTTACCTACTCCCGTAGGACCAATGAACATGAACACGCCGATAGGATGGTTAGGTTCTTTCAGTCCCACCCGGTTGCGCATGATTGCTTTTACCATCTTATCGATGGCTTTGTCTTGTGCCACAACCTCTTCCTGCAGTTTCAGGTTCATGCCTTTCAATCGGATACCTTCGGCTTGCGCTAAGCGTTGTACAGGAACACCAGTCATGATCGAAACAACGTCTTGTACATCCTTAAGACTGACATTCTGGCGGTCTATGTCTTCACCATTCTGCCAATTAGTATTAAGGGCATCCAGTTCCTGTTGAAGTTGCGCTTCTCGATCACGATGACTGGCAGCCAATTCGTAATTCTGGTTTTTCACCGCTTGGCGTTTCTTTTCGCTTGCCTCCTTGAGTTGTTTTTCCTTTTCGATGATTTCTGCCGGAACTTGTGTGTTTGTCAAGTGCAGACGTGCCCCGACTTCATCCATTACATCAATGGCTTTATCCGGTTGTTGTCTGTCGCTGATGTATCGCTCCGTGAGACTAACGCATGCAGCAAGAGCCTCATCGGTATAGTTCACGTGATGATGCTTCTCGTAGTGATGCTTGATATTGTGAAGTATCTGAAGCGTCTCTGCGGGAGTATTCTGCTCTACTATGACTTTTTGGAATCGGCGTTCCAAAGCTCCATCCTTTTCGATGGAATTTCTATATTCGTCAAGTGTGGTAGCTCCGATACATTGTATCACACCACGTGCCAATGCTGGTTTGAGAATATTGGCAGCATCCATAGAGCCTGGTGTTGAACCAGCGCCTATGAGGGTATGGATTTCATCAATGAAGATGATGACATCATCATTCTGTTCGAGTTCCTTAATGAGCTGCCGTATGCGTTCTTCAAACTGTCCACGATATTTCGTACCAGCAACAACCCCTGTAAGATCAAGCGTTAATACACGTTTACCAAACAATAAAGGAGGGCATTTCTTGTTGGCGATGGCTTGTGCCAATCCTTCCACAATAGCGCTCTTTCCTACGCCAGGTTCACCAATCAGAATAGGGTTATTCTTCTTTCTGCGTCCCAGAATTTCCATGACCCGCATCATCTCTTTCTCTCGTCCCACAACCTCATCAAGTTTGTTGTTTCGAGCCTGAAGAGTCAGATCGGTTGAGAAATTATCGAGCATGGGAGTTTTCGATTTCTGTTTGTCTTGTTGTGTAGTGGTAGTATTTCCATTGCTTTGGTTAGAAGAATTAGCTTTTTTCTGCTCTTCTTCGAATTCTTCCTCAGGAAGTCCTACACCATTTGTGACATGGAGTAAAGAACGTATTTCTTCGTAGTTCATGTTGTTGGATTCCAAAATTTGTTTTGCACCATTGTTTGCCGCATCGTGCATGATGGCAAGCAACAGATGTTCTTCTTCCACTTGTTGACTGTGACCGAAACGTGCTTCAAGAACGGCCAGTTTCAAAATATTGTTAGCTTGTGGAGTGAGAATGATGTCAGACTGTTCTTCACTTATGGCAACTTTCTCGTTACGGGCAAGTTCCTCAAGTTTTTCCTTGACCGATTGACTGTCGATGCCGAGGCGATGAAACAGACTGTTGGTAGTGCTTTCGCGTAGGCGCATCATTCCCAGCAACAGGTGTTCTGGAGCCACACAACGGTTTGCGAGCCGTATGGCTTCTTCTCGCGAGTATGCGAGTATTTCTGATATCTTTTCTGAAAACTGATTTGTCATAACTGAAAACATGATTGCAAATAACGTGCCAACGATAACCTACACACAGTTTGTGGCAAATTCAGACATCCCTTTCTTATTATTAAAATTTATATAGTTTGGAGAGATGTTTTTTGTCCATGTGTTAACTGCCGAAATACAAATCCAGCTCGTGTATGGCTTGTTGGTTTTTATTGTCTAAGTCACGGATAATGCATCCGTGTTCGAGTAGAGCTATTCGTGTAGAAATATCTACTGTGTGCTGAAGATTGTGGCTTGAGATCAGTAGGGTTGCCTTGGTCTGTGCCACATAGTCAGTCAGTAAGTGTTTGAGTAGTGTCTGACTGCTCGGATCAAGGAAATTGAAGGGTTCGTCGAGGATGACGATGCTGGGACGTCTATATAGGGCAGATATAATACCCACCTTCTGCTTGTTACCAGCCGATAGGTTGCGGATTAGTTTCTTCTGTCCAAAAATCTCTCCTGCAGCAAAGTCAGTAAAATCTTCCATACGCTTCTCAGATTGTTCTTTGGTCATTCCTGACACTTTTCCCAAAAAGGCGAAATATTCTTCTGGCGTAAGAAAGTCTATCAGGAATCCCTCATCGATATAAGCGCCAACATGTTGTTTCCAATCTTCATTCTCACTGGGGTTAATGCCATCAATAGTGACAAAGCCGGAATCCGCTTTGAGCAAATCGAGCATGAGTCGGAATAGGGTAGTCTTGCCTGCACCATTGTTGCCAACGAGGCCGAGAATCTCTCCATCTGTTATTTCAAAGTATTCGATGGAAGAAGCTACTGTAGTTCCGAAATTCTTCTGAAGATTGTTTATGGTAATCATTGTTGATTTCTATTGGTTTTATCCTTGACTGTTATTTGTATTTTCGCTGCGCACAGCGTGTGCAACTTATTGAGAATGCAACACACCGCATGATAACGTGTGGTGTGCTGCATGATTTGTTTATACTAATCCGCGTCCGTGGCAGTTTTTGAATTTCTTACCCGAACCGCAAGGACATGGGTCGTTACGTCCTGGCATTTTTTCCTTGACGATAGGAGTACGTGGCTGTTGTGCACGTGTGTCGTGAGCGGCTGCCGCACGCATGTTAGGATCCCTCATCTGCTCCTGCTCAACGGTTGGTTTGTTTTCCGTGTATTGCTGGTGTGGACGTTGAGCTGGTTCTGGACCAGCCTCTTCCACTTGCTGCATTTCCGGAATAGTGGTGCGCATGAGTACAGAGACGATGCGATTGTTCATATCGTTAATCATGTTATCCCATACCTTTGCACTTTCCAACTTGAAGATGAGCAAGGGGTCTTTCTGTTCGTATGAAGCATTCTGTACCGAGTGACGAAGTTCGTCGAGTGCGCGGAGGTTTTCTTTCCATGCCTCATCGATGACGTGGAGCAACATTTGTTTTTCAAACTGCTTGACAATAGACTTCGATTTTGTTTCGTATGCTTCCTTTAGGTTGCAAGGAATCTGATAGAGTCGTCGTCCGTCAGTCAAAGGAACTGCTATTCTGTCAAAACGGTCACCTTGTTCGGTATAGACTTTCTCTATGACGGGTTGAGCAATCTCACAGATGTGTTCTGTCTTACGCTCAAAGGCTTCCATCACTTTCTTGTAGGAGTTTTCTTCCAGTTCTTCAAGATGTCCAGACTGCAGTTGTTCTTCGGTGAAAGGCACTTCCATGGCAAACAAACGAATGAAAGCTTCACGGCATCCTTCATAGTCGTTTTGCTCGATAGTAGTAGCAACACGGTCCCAAAGCATATTGGCAATATCCATTCCGATACGTTCTCCCATCAAGGCATGGCGACGTTTCTCATAGATAACGGTACGTTGACGGTTCATGACGTCATCATATTCCAAAAGACGTTTACGGATACCAAAGTTGTTTTCCTCTACCTTACGCTGTGCACGTTCAATCTGCTTGCTCATCATCGGACTCTCGATGCGTTCGCCTTCCTTGAAACCTAAGCGGTCCATAACAGAGGCAATACGTTCAGAACCAAACAGACGCATGAGCTTATCTTCAAGAGATACATAGAATACTGATGAACCTGGGTCTCCCTGACGTCCAGCACGTCCACGCAACTGACGGTCAACCCGTCGGCTTTCATGACGCTCAGTACCAATGATTGCCAGACCTCCTGCAGCTTTCACTTCTGCAGTCAGTTTGATGTCGGTACCACGTCCAGCCATGTTGGTTGCAATAGTCACGGCACCAAGCATACGTTCTTCTACGTGTTTATTACCTTCTTCATCAACAATCTCTACACGTCCCAAATTACTGCGTCCTGCCTCTGCCACAATGTCAGCCTCCTTGTGGTGGAGCTTGGCATTCAGGACTTGATGAGGAATCTTTCGCATATTGAGCATTTTAGAGAGCAATTCAGAGATTTCAACGGAGGTTGTACCTACAAGTACAGGGCGTCCGCTATTGCGCATTTCCTCAATTTCCTCAATGACAGCATTGTATTTCTCGCGTGCGGTTTTATAGATTCTGTCGTCCATATCCTTACGGATAACAGGACGGTTTGTTGGAATTTCAACAACATCGAGTTTGTAGATGTCCCAAAACTCACCTGCCTCGGTAGAAGCAGTACCTGTCATACCTGCGAGTTTATGGTACATACGAAAATAGTTTTGGAGTGTAATGGTGGCGAAGGTCTGTGTTGCAGCTTCCACTTTCACATGTTCCTTGGCTTCCACAGCCTGATGCAATCCATCGCTCCAACGGCGTCCTTCCATGATACGTCCGGTTTGCTCATCGACAATCTTCACTTCACCGTCAATCACAACATACTCATCATCTTTATTAAACATGGTGTATGCTTTGAGCAACTGCTGCAAGGTGTGTACGCGTTCGCTTTGGATAGCGTAATTGCTGAGCAACTCATCTTTCTTGGTCACGCGCTCTTCCTCAGAAAGGCTGCTATCTGCTTCAAGAGCCGACAGCTGTCCGGCGATATCGGGCAATACAAAGAGTTCTGAGTCATTCACCTGTTGGGCTAACCATGCCGTTCCTTTGTCGGTTAAGTCACATGAGTTCAGCTTTTCATCAACTACAAAGTACAGAGGTTCAACTGCTTCTGGCATGCGTCGGTTGTTGTTCTCCATGTAGGTATTCTCAGTATTCTGAAGTCCGGTTTTAATACCCTCTTCAGAGAGGAATTTGATGAGCGGTTTGTTTTTAGGGAGCGACTTGAACGAACGGAACAAGGCAAGGAAACCCTCTTCTGTGAGCTTCTTGTCACCTTTTGCTTGTCCTTCGCTGATTTTCTGCTTAGCCTCTGCCAAGTATTGTGTAGCAAGTTGACGCTGTACAGCCACGATTTTTTCTACGAGAGGCTGATATTCCTCAAACATCTGGTCGTCACCTTTAGGAACAGGACCAGAGATGATCAGAGGAGTACGTGCATCATCAATCAACACGCTATCTACCTCATCGACGATGGCATAGTTGTGTGCGCGCTGGACGAGGTCCTGTGGTGAGGTGGCCATATTATCACGCAGATAGTCGAAACCAAATTCGTTGTTGGTGCCGAAAGTAATGTCACACTGGTAAGCACGACGTCTTGCATCTGAGTTAGGCTGATGCTTGTCGATACAATCTACAGAAAGACCATGGAACATGTAAAGCGGTCCCATCCATTCAGAGTCACGCTTAGCTAGATAATCGTTGACAGTTACCACATGGACACCGTTTCCTGTCAGGGCATTAAGGAATACAGGAAGAGTGGCTACGAGGGTTTTACCTTCACCAGTTGCCATTTCGGCAATTTTTCCCTGATGGAGCACAGTACCACCAAACAGCTGTACATCATAGTGTACCATTTCCCATTTAAGGTCGTTTCCTCCTGCGGTCCAATGGTTGTGATAAATAGCTTTATCTCCGTCAATGGTAATAAAGTCTTTTCTTGGATCTGATGCCAGTTCGCGGTCGAAATCGGTTGCAGTAACAATTGTTTCTTCGTTTTCGGCAAATCGGCGTGCAGTTTCCTTGACGATGCTGAAAGCCTCAGGCATCGCTTCGTCAAGCTGTTTTTCAAAGATGTCGAGAACTTCTTTCTCCAGTTTGTCGATTTTGGCAAAGATGTCGGCACGTTCATCAATAGGTGTTTCTTCGATGGTATCTTTAAGTCTCTTGATTTCTGCTTTTTGTTCTTTGGCAGATTCCTGTATGCGTTTTTGTATGTCGCGAGTGCGTTGACGTAACTGGTCGTTGTCCAATTTCTGTATTTCAGGATATACGGCTTTAACCTTTTCCACCAACGGCTGGATGAGTTTCATATCTCTCGTCGATTTATTACCGAAGAGTGATGTCAATATTTTCGTTAAGTTCATATTTGTTTTGTTTCTTTTTCTTTGATTACTATTATTATTTTACGTAAAAACGCTTGCAAAGTTACTAATAATATTCCGTAAAGTTGCAAGTTAACTGATATTTATTGTCCGTCGTCTTTAGAAAAGAGGGACTGCCGAACAGGCATTAGGAGCCCTGATGCGTATGGAACGGGCTATTGTTGGAGCAATTCTGTCGGCTGTGACAGGTGTCTGTACGCGTTCGCTCCGGACACCGTCTCCGTAAATAATAATAGGGAAAGGAATGTTGTAAGCGCGTGATGTTGACTTTTCCAAGGTTTCCTCGTTAACGAGTTGCCAACCTGGAGTGATGTCAATAATCAAGTCACCGCATTTTTCTATATTAAATCCGTTGCGGATAGGTTCAAGCAGATGATTATCGCTTGTTAGCAACTGATTAGCAGTATAGACGTTACGTATTCCGGAAATTTGAAGGAGAAATTCCTGCGAACGCTCCATCAAGTCTCCGAGATTGATATTCTTTTGTCTTAAAGTCTGACGATTGAAGAATAGCTGATTATGGTAGCAATATTCTATGTATTGTGCTTGTCCGAAGATTGCACCAAGATACATGTTGAGAAGATTTGCCGTTCGGTTGATATAGAAATTTCCTGTTGGGATTCGGAAGCGTGCATTAGTAGCATGATCATCTTCTGTTTCCTCTCGATAGGCTGTTCCTGAAATCACAAATAGGATGCGGTATCTATTGAGATGTCCTTCTATTCCTTGGATGAGGGTTGAAATATTCTCATCGAGTTTTACATACGACTCCATCGTGCGACCAGCCTCATAGGTGAGGTTGATCAGGTCGGGTTTATCATCAATACCGATTCCTGCCTGTTTGACACATTCCAACACTGCAGTTGTAATTCCTGCATTGACGTCTGTTCCTGGCGCATATAGTCTGGAATAACCGGAAATCCATTTGTCGTAAGGCTGATAATACGTGGTGGATGTCCATTGGTTGTTATTGACCCACAATACTCCATCAGCTGCATGTCCGGCAGAAAGGATGGCTGCATCGGCAGTTGCTGCAAACGAATAGACCTTTCCGATACCATTGGTTGCAATCTTTAATTCATCTCCCAAAGTAGAAGTCCCTAGATGGTTAGGTGAATATCCAACCTTAGTATCGCGCACACATTGTTGTGGACGTAGGGTTTCTTTGTCGAGCCATTCAAAAGCTGTTATTCCGTGATAGTAGGGTGATGTTCCGGTCTGGACAGAGGCAATGGCTGATGCGCGGTCAACAGGTGAGAAATTGTACGCTCCATTCGTAAACACCATTCCGTGCTTCAACAATCTGTTGAATCCGTCTGGCCCATAAAGAGGAGCGTATGTTTCCAGAAAGTCAGTACGCAGTTGGTCTATTTGAATATTGACCACCAGTCTAGGAGCCTGTGCTATAAGTTGTGCTTGTGCTTCTGCTGTAAGCCCAAGCAAACTCATGAGTGTGATGTAGATATATCTATTCTTCATTTTGCAGGTTTCTGCTGCCTTTGTTCTGGCACTTTATTATTATTTTTTATATGTACGATACTTTGTAACAGCAAACATAATGCCAAACTCCAGATGCCTTCTGCATAATCCTGCCAAATTCCTCCAATAAGGAAGAATATAACAAGGACTAAGGCTATGTTCCAATAGATTGTTTTCTTTCCTCGAACAACCTTATAAAGAAAAAAAAGTGGGATAGGGTTGAAGAGCAGGATCTGCAGATTCAGGGTGGTCGTAGGATGCTCAGAGAAAAGCATCACAAAGAGCAACAGTCCGATGATTGACTGTATGGCGACCAACAGTATGTCCCAAGCTAACAGAATCTTATGTACTCGGCATTGAACAACAAATAGAGCTAACGCCAATAAGCTGATGATGATAGCGCATGCTGTTGGCGATAATGGAAACTCAGACTTTAACAGCTGAACACCAGCCGGAACAGCCACTCTTCGTTCTTTCACCAACGGACGATATTCGCCATTAGCGAAGATGCGTGCATGGTCAAAATCATACATGAGATTATTAGGCAAAAATTCTTGTTGCCTTTGGTCTGTCTTTATGTCAGAACGGATTCCCAACAGCATGTCATTGCCAAAAGCAGCCCATGGGTGACGTTTTGTCATCTCATGAATCATTTCACGATAGGTTGGCTGATAATTATCCCGTGGCTCATATATGAGCTTCCCGGAAATACATTGTTCTATAATATCGCGTGCCTTCGTAGTACAGTTGCTATAAAAGTAATTATAACGATAGATACGGTTTCCGTCCTGAAGATTATCTGCAAGTGCATTTTTCAAGCATAGCTTCTCTTCGGTAGTAAGATTGAGAACCTGTTCGGTAACCATGCTTCCAAAGCGTCGGTATTCCTCTTTAAATAAAGTATAGGGGTAAGCTCCTAATTCGTAGTCGGTCCATCCTAATACAAATCTTCCTATAAAGAAAGGCTTTCTGAAGTCAAAGACACCGTAATTGAAAGCGACATCAATGCCTTTAGGCCACAATTCATGATAGCGAATTGCAGTATGTCCGTAAAGACTGTATATTTCGTCGTGAGGCTGACAAGTTAGGAGACTGATTTCTACAGAATCCATTCGCTGGGCAAACAAGTCGGGCTGGCCTGTTGCGTTCGTATCCGACGCTTTTTCTTTGTTTTCATCTTCCACAGCAACAGTTCCGCTATTGCTTCCAACGGGGGCATAAGGTTGTGCCCATACTGCTTGCGACAATACCAGCGAGAGTGTTAAAAGTCCCCCTTTAAGAGCATTAAAAATGTTTTCTAAATGTTTCACGATGCAAAATTAACCTATATTTTCCACTTATCGTGCTTTTATTTCGTTTTTTTTCGATAATTTTGCAAGCCGTAATCGAAAAGATAAACAAAACAAATAGATGAAGAAGCTTTTTATAAATGGCATACTCCTTTTTGCCAGTGCCCTGACTGTTAGCGCTCAGAGTGGCACCAACTCGCCTTACAGCCAATATGGCCTCGGTATTTTGTCAGAACAGTCACAAGGGTTTAATCGTGGCATGAATGGTCTTGGCCTTGGCTTCCGCTACGGAAATCAGGTGAATACGCTCAACCCTGCATCGTATTCTGCAGCCGACTCCCTAACTATGATTTTTGACGTGGGGCTTTCCGGACAAATTACAAATTTTAAGGAAGGTAACACGAAGGTGAATGCCAAGAATGCTGATTTTGAATATGCAGTGGCTATGTTCCGTGCAATGCCCAGTTTGGGTATTAGTTTCGGTATCGTACCATTCACCAATGTAGGTTATTCCTATTCGCGCACCGATGTTGCCAGTTCTTCACTCTATAGTATAGAGACCCATAGCGGTAACGGCGGATTGCGTGAAGTATATGTCGGTGCCGGTTGGGAACCTGTTAAAGGATTTTCTGTCGGTGTCAACGCTGGCTATCTCTGGGGAAATACAGAGCGCAGCATTACCAACACCACCAACCAGTCTGCAGCCAATACCCTGAGCCGTATTTATTCAACAAGCGTCAATACCTACAAACTCGATTTTGGAGCGCAGTACCAACAGGCTTTAGGTAAGAAAGATGTACTGACCATTGGTGCAACATTCGGATTAGGTCATAAAATGGGAGGCGAGGCACAGCTGATCAATACCAATACCGATACCCAGAATAGTGTAATGACGTCAGACACGGCGACTATAGACGATGCTTTCAAGCTCCCAATGACATTGGGTCTTGGTTTTGCATGGTGTCACAACAAAACGCTCACAGTTGGTGCGGATTATTCTTTCCAGCGTTGGTCAAACATCGATTATCCTAAATACGAAAACAACAAATATCAACTTGTAAGCGGATTGCTCAACAACCGCCACAAGATGACTGTTGGACTTGATTGGATTCCAAGTGCATCCAACTGGACTTCCTTGAGTCTTAAGAATCTTCTTACGCACACCCACTATCGTTTTGGCGCATCTTACGCCACACCTTATTATAAAGTAAACGGACAAGATGGACCGAAAGAACTCAGCGTGAGTGCAGGTATGGGCATCCCATTGGTCAACAAATGGGGTAACCGTTCTGTTCTCAACATTAGTGTCCAATGGGCAAGACAGTCAGCCACCAATCTGATAACAGAAAATACCTTCCGCATCAATCTTGGCATTACCTTCAATGAGAAATGGTTTGCTAAGTGGAAAGTAGAATAAGTCTGTCTCAGAACATATAATAAACAAACAACACTTGTAAATTGATACTTAAGCGAAAATACCATTCTTCCAACATCTGGGCGGGCACTATGCTTGCCCTGCTGTTGTCTGTGGGGGCAGGGTCCTGCCAAAAGCCAAAAGACCATACTGCACCTGCTGTGCGTGACCGTGACTCTGTCTCGATGATGACAAGTTATGGTATCAACACCCTCATCAGCGACTCTGGTGTCATCAAATACCGCATCGTTACTGAACGGTGGGATGTCAATACCGTGAAGAACCCCAGTCGTTGGACTTTTGAAAAGGGCATTTTCCTTGAACAGTTTGATGAGAAGTTTCATGTAGAAGGTTATATACAGGCCGATACTGCGTGGTATTATGATCAAAAGAAATTGTGGGAACTGCGTGGAAGAGTGCGCATACGTAATGTAAACGGACTTATATTCAGAAGCGAAGAACTGTTCTGGGACGGTATTGCCCATGAATTCTATTCCCATAAATTTTCCAAGGTTATCACGCCCGAACGCGAAATGCAAGGCACGTATTTTCGGAGTGACGAACGCATGCAACGTTATGAAGTCACCAATAGTGTCGGTTCCTTCCTGGAGTCGGATATGAGTGGTGAAAGCGAGAACACTGCTCCCGACAAGCAGAAGACTGCCACACTTTCCGATACTGCCACTACACAACAGTCACAACGCCAACCGGCTGTCAGGCGTGCCGCAATGACCAAAACATCACAACCATGACAAATCTTATAGTAGGTATCATCATTACCATGATATTTTCAGCCTTCTTTTCAGGCATGGAAATAGCTTTCGTCTCCAGTAACAGACTTAGAGCGGAGATGGAACGGGAGAAAAACGGACTGGCAGACAAGGCCATTTCCTTCTTTTACCGCCACCCCAACGACTTTGTGAGCACCATGCTAGTGGGCAACAATATCGCTCTGGTAGTATATGGTATTCTCTTTGCAGCAATATTCGACAACACCTTGTTTGCCTCACTTAATGACGGAAGTCGTGTCACGGCCGACACGCTGTTATCCACAGTCATTGTGCTCTTTACAGGAGAATTTCTGCCCAAGACGATATTCAAGGCGAGTCCCAATACGATGCTGCGATTCTTTGCTGTTCCTACCATGGCGTGCTACGTCACACTCTTTCCCATCTCGCGTTTTGCCACAGTACTATCAAAAGGTCTGCTGCGGTTGTCAGGACAGAAGATCGACAACGATAGTGCCGACAAGGCATTTACAAAAGTAGATTTGGACTATCTCGTACAGGCCAGCATAGACAATGCTCCTGACGAACAACAGATTGAAGAGGTCAAGATCTTCCATAATGCACTCGACTTCTCTGATACCAAGGTACGCGACTGTATGGTTCCCCGCACAGAGATAGAATCGGTGGATATAGAGAAGGCATCGATGGACCAGCTGAAAAGCAGATTCATAGAAAGTGGTCACTCCAAGATTGTGGTCTATCGTGAAGATATTGACCACGTCATCGGTTATGTCCATTCATCAGATCTTTTCAGAATAGGCGCTAAAATCGTGGGCGAAGACCCGATTCCAAGTAGCATGATCCGCGAAATGCCATATGTTCCGGAAACGATGGCAGCAAGCAAACTGATGCACACATTCCTTCAAGAAAAGAAATCATTGGCAGTGGTCATCGATGAATTCGGTGGCACCAGTGGCCTTGTGTCGCTTGAAGACATTGTTGAGGAAATCTTCGGTGATATTGAAGACGAGCATGACAACATGCACTATGTGGCAAAACAGTTGGGTGAAGGCGAATATATGCTTTCTGCCCGACTGGAAATAGAAAAGGTCAACGAGATGTTCTCCCTCGACCTGCCCGAAAGCGACGACTATATGACAGTCGGAGGCCTCATTCTTCATGAATATCAAAGTTTTCCGAAACTCAATGAAGTGGTCAAAATCGGGCATTTTGAATTCAAGATAGTAAAAAATACCATGACAAAGATAGAACTTGTAAGGTTGAAAGTAGAAGAATAACGATTCTAAACTACACTTTTTTGTGATTATCTTTCGTTTAATGACTATTTTTTACTAACTTTGTACGCTAAAAGCGGAAACATGACCCACAAGTTGCACATCTTTGCCTATACTGACAGCATGGCAGAAAAAGACAAGTGGAACATGTCAATGAAAAACTTAGAGCAATAACAAAAAAAATAAAATAATTAAAAAACAATGGCAGTAATTGGAAAAATCAGAAGCTGGGGACCTGTCCTCGCCACCGTGATTGGATTGGCCCTCTTTGCTTTTATCGCCGAAGAAATGTTTCGCTCTTGCGAAGCAACAAACAACGAGAAACGTCAACAAGTCGGCGAAGTGTTAGGTAAGAAAGTGTCCGTTCAGGACTTTCAGGCAATGGTCGACGAGTATCAGGAAGTAATCAAGATGACCCAAGGTCGCGAAAGCCTTTCTGACGATGAACTCAATCAGCTGAAAGACCAAATCTGGCAGGAAGTGGTCAATACCACCATCCTGGAGAAAGAGGCCAACGAATTAGGTCTGACCGTTACCGATGCAGAACTTCAGAATATTCTGAAGGCCGGTACCAACCCCATGTTGGCTCAGACTCCTTTCATCAACCAGCAGACAGGACGTTTCGACGTAACCCAGCTCACCAAATTCCTTGATGAGTATAAGAAAATGCAGTCACAGCCACAACAGCAACAGGTTGCAGAGCAGTACAAGAAGATCTACGACTATTGGAAATTCATCGAGAAGCAGCTGCGTCAGCAGACGCTGATGATGAAATACCAGAGCCTCCTGGGTCATTGCCTGCTGTCTAACCCTGTTTCAGCAAAGATGGCTTTCGATGATAACAATATTGAAAGCAACATCACCTTGGCTGCCATCCCATACACCTCTATCAAAGACAACGAGGTGAAGATTGCCGACAGCGATCTGAAGGCTAAGTATGACGAGATGAAGGAAATGTTCAAACAGACCGTTGAAAGCCGCGACATCAAGTATGTTGACTTTCAGGTTCTCCCTTCAAAGACTGACCGTGCTGTGCTGAACAAGACCATGAGCGAAGCCAAGCTGAAACTTGAAAGCGGAATGACTCCTTCTGAAGTTGTTCGCAAAGCTCGGTCACAGGTTGCCTACACAGGCATTGCAGCCACCAAGCGTGCATTCCCAGCTGATGTAGCTGCCAAACTTGACTCTATGGCTGTAGGTCAGACCTCTGCTGTTTTCGAAACAAGCTATGACAACACCTTGAACGTCATCAAGCTCATCGCTAAAGTAGAACAGCCAGACTCTATCGAGTTCCGCATGATTCAGGTAGGCGACGAAACAGCTGAAGCTGCAAAGCGTGCAGACAGCGTTTATACAGCCTTGAAGGGTAATGCTGATTTTGAAGCCCTCGCTAAGAAGTATGGTCAGACTGGTCAGAAGACATGGATGACTTCTGCCATGTACGAAAGTGCACAGACGCTCGATGCTGATACGAAGGCATACATCGCAGCCCTCAACAACACTGCTGTTGGCGAGGTAGTGAAGCTCAGTCTCTCACAGGCTAATATGGTACTTCAAGTGACCAACCGCAAGGCGATGACCACCAAATATGATGTTGCCATCATCAAGCACACTATTGATTTCTCTAAGGAAACCTACAACCAGGCATACAACAAGTTCAGCCAGTTTGTCAGTGAAAACAAAACACTGGAGGGACTGGAGAAGAATGCTCAGAAATTTGGTTTCAAAGTGATGGAGCGTCAGGATATGGTCAATTCAGAGCACTATGTGGCAGGCGTACGCTCAACACGTGAAGCTATGAAATGGGTATTTGATGCTAAGCCAGGCGATGTTTCACCACTCTACGAATGTGGAAACAACGACCACATGATGGTTATTGCGCTGACCAAGATTCACCGTGTAGGCTATCGTAGCCTTGACGACGTGAAAGACATGGTACGTCAGGAAGTCATCCGCGATAAGAAGTTTGAAGTTGCCGCTGCTAAGTTGAATGGTGTTAAATCCATTGCCGCTGCCAAGCAGAAGGGTGCTGTCATCAGCAATGTTGACCAGATCACATTCTCTGCTCCTGCATTCGTACAGAGCACAGGTGCCAGCGAGCCAGCTTTGAGTGGTGCAGTTTCAGCTGTTAAGCAGGGACAGATGTGTCAGGCTCCTGTCAAGGGCAATGGTGGTGCTTACATCTTCCAAGTGACTAAGCGCAGTCTGCAGGCAGGTGCTAAGTTTGACGTGAAGCAGCAGATGGCGATGCTTCAGCAGATGGCAATGCGTGCAGCAGGACGTTACATGCAGGAACTCAACCAGAAGGCTGAAGTAGTTGACAACCGCTACCTCTTCTTCTAAAAGTAGAAACTGGAAGATAATATTTAAGCCCCATACCTTGAAGGTATGGGGCTTATTTTTTTGTAATCGATGTGTGGCAGGATCAAGCGAAATGTTTGTGTGGCATATCCCGAAACACTACCGATGTCAGACGGTTATTTCTCCACGGATGCTTTGCCGCATGTAATATCTTACCGTTTCCGGATCATCAAAAATCGATTGCAGATACATCAGTTTGGTCACCGCATTTTCCACTGTTGAATCGTAGCCGCTGATGACCCCCGCTTCTTGTAACTGATACCCCGTGTCGTATCGGCCCATTTCTACTGCACCTTGAATACACTGGCTGATGTTGATCACCACCTTGCCGTTGTGCGTAGCCTCTTTCAGCGCGTGCATCACCCAAGGTCGTTGTGGGGCATTGCCCGAACCGAAGGTACGCATGACGATACTCTTCAGATTTGGTGTGGCAATCACGTGGCGCACCAAGTCTTCGCGTATGCCGGGAAAGAGCGAGAATATAATCACATTATTGTCGAGCTTGAAATGCGGGATCATCGGTTTGTCCCAATCCGGTTTGAGCATCCTTTCCGTATGGTAGGTGATATTAATTCCTGCATCCACAAGATGAGGATAGTTGAACGACTCGAAAGCATTAAACTCCTCAGCACTTTGCTTCGTTGTCCTGTTGCCTCGTAGCAGGCGTCCATTGAAATAAATGCCAACCTCAGGGACGAGCGCATGACCCTCATGGTCTTTCGCTGCAGCAATCTCTATCGAGGTGATGAGATTCTCCTTTCCGTCCGTTCTCAACATCCCGATGGGCAGCTGCGACCCTGTGATGATGACCGCCTTGGTGAGGTTTTCCAGCAGATAGGATAGGGCAGAGGCAGTATATGCCATGGTGTCAGTACCGTGAAGCACGACAAATCCATCGTATGCGTCATAGTGACTGGCGATGATGTGACTCAGTTCAGTCCATCGGGCAGGCGTCATGTCGCTGGAGTCGATAGGAGGCTCAAACTGTATGGTATCAATCTTCGTGTCAAACTGTTTGAGTTCTGGCACATTGTAGAGCAGGTGCTCAAAATCGAAAGGTTCCAAAGCGCCTGTGTGTGGATTTCGGTTCATACCGATTGTTCCACCTGTGTAAATGAGTAGGATTTTGCTTTGCATCTTGCTGAAAATGTTTATAGAACGCTGCGAAGTTACAAATAAAAAGTGAAACTCCAAAGAAATTAGCCGATATTAGGGTTAGGAAGTTACACTTTGTTTAAAATCGAAGAAAAAAACGGCGTTAAGTTTTCTTTTTTCCATTATTATTTCGTAATTTTGCATTTACTAAAAACATAACGCTACTTACAAAAAAAGGACGACACCGATGATTGATTCGCTCACCTATTATATATATGGCCTGTGTACCATGTTTTATTCTATGATGGCATGGATGTTTTGGCGCAAAGGAAGCGATATGCTCTCACGGCTGTTTTCCATCCTCATGATTATCACCTGTGCAGAGAGTTTCAAGGACCTTTTCCTCTACATAGAAAACCAGAACATAGTGAACGATGGTCTGTGGAACGAACTCACAGCCATGGACATGGTGGTGATACCGATCTATAATTTCATCCTCAAGGAACTTGTTAAGCCCGGATGGCTTACTTGGAAGAAAGTCATACTCCATGAGACCGTTTTTATTGTCCTCATCGCAGTACTGTTTATAACCAATGCACCTATTTGGTTTCACTGCCTTGTAGGGTGGGGCGCCATCTATGGTATCGGCACACTTGTCGTAACCTTGATGCTCATTTCCGACTACCATCGCCAGTTGAAAGACCGCTTCTCCTATCAGGAAAATATCAATCTCAACTGGTTGCAAGGCGTATTGTTCAGCTTCTTCTTTATCCTCATCGTATGGACCATAGCCTCTTTACGGCGCACAGCGTATGCTGACGACCTATACATGATATGCTCGCTGGCATTATGGATGGTATTGAGCTATTTTCTGTATCGCCACGAATCTGTCATAGACGAACTCGTCAATACTGAAACCATCGACGAACCACAAGATGAAAGCGATATGGAGCAGAGTACAATAGCCACTATCGTGCAACGGTTGTTCTATCAGGAACAAATCTACCTCAACCCCAAACTTAAACTTTCAGATGTTGCCACGCTGGTTGGTACCAACCGTACCTATCTCAGCAGATATTTCAACCAGGAAAACGGTCAGACCTTCTATGATTATGTCAACAAACTACGCATCAGTCATGCCGAACATCTGCTCCGCACCACATCTGATTCGCTGGCAATCGTGGCAGAAAAATCAGGTTTCAACTCCCAATCTACGTTCCGCCGTGTATTTGCATGCTATCATGACTGTTCACCCATAGAATATCGTAAAATCCACACATCGTCCTGATACTAAGCTGTTTTTACCCGATGAACATCAGCGTTTACCAAATGGTAGATGCTGATTTTGTTTTAATGAGCATGTTTTTTTACCCAATGAAACACGATTTATTAATAAAAGCATTACCTTTGCGACATCGTAGTCGACAAGACAATTATTACTTAACCCAATAAAACAATTATGGACGAACAGCAACAAAAAAACTATGACGCTTGGGGTTACCTTGACCAAGCTCTTTTCACCTCATCGCATGTGAAAGCAAAAGACATCAAGATGGGAAGTACCGACTGGGACAACGTCTATCCGACCTCACCAGAAGAAATCGACCGCATGGAGGATCTCATCCAGCAGGCACAGGCTTCGGCAGACGACCCTAACGACGAACAGTTCAATGAGCGCATACGCGACCTGAAAGAGGTGGTGCACTATTCTCGCAAGCGTCACCGTACTTGGAAATTGGCACTTATCGCTGGAAGTATTCTCGGTGCCTGCATCTTTTGGTATTTCAGCAACCAAGATCAGGAATCAGCCCAAAACCGCCAGAAAGACGTGAAGATAGTAGAGTTGTGGCAGAAAGCCGACACCACCATTGCTTATCAGAAGATGGATACCGTCCTTTGGGAAAGGAATTTAAACTACAACGAGCGCCTCAATGGTGCCAATGCATATAAAGCCTACTATCTCACCGATTATAACCAGAGGGCAGAGAGTTCACGCCTCAATTCTGCAAAATACAAGCAGCAGGCAGACACCGCCTCTACCGACGAAAGGAAGAAAGCCTATTTGAAGTCTTCCGAAAAGGAACAGGAAGACTACGAGAAATACAAGAAGCGCTTTGAGGAATTCGCAGCAAAAGATTTCAAGGCTGTGAAAGAACTGGCGCTGAAAGATACCCAGGGAGCTGTTGACTCTATGAAGAGCAGCAGCAATACCAAACGTGCGTGGATGATCTACCTCATCATTCTCATCCCGCTATATATCATATCAGGCTACCCCAGAGGCTATATATTATCACGTCACCGTCGCCAGGCAAGTCTCATGCGAGGCTTGCAGAAGTGGGGATTCCGTTTGGCAGCATTCTTCTTCGGAGTAGGTCTTGCCATGCAGTTACTCCCCGACGATATTGTGAAATATCGCTATTCCAACGGCTATACGGAGACCCGTAGAGAGGTCAACCCCGCCAACTTCATCTATATCGTGATGAAGATCGGACTGATGGTTGTGGGCGTATTTATCTTCTGTTTCATCTCAGTTTTCATTATGACATTCGAAACCGTCACAGGTCTGATTCGTAATTTCAACTGGCAAGAGATTTTAAGCAAGAAGACTCAGCCACAGAGCTGAAACATTTAGAATTACTTAGTTTGCGTAGGTCCGTTCCCACAGGACCAAAAGAAATGAAGGGTGCATCTTTGGGTGCACCCTTTCCATTTTCTGCCAATGAAACTTACCCGCTTCTTGTTCGTCATTTCGTTTTAGGAAACAGTTATCTGTTATTTGTAACGCAAAAAATTCGTTTTAGGAAACTTAGAGTGTAATCCGTGTAAAGTATGACCTTAAATAATTCCGTTATTTCTGACCTTAAAAATTTCTGCGGTTACAAAATGCAGACTCTTACTCCGAGTGATAAGCCGATGATGTCATTCAGACTGACGGCATGATCGAGGATCATCGAGCGGATATATAGGTCGCACGAACTGATTTCATAAAAGAACGAAATGTTTTTAGCAAACAATTTCGTGCGGTGGTTGGGAATGGTCATGGTGACACGCTGGCCTAACGCGATATTGAGTCTGAATTTTGTTGACATGAAATTGTAGTAGGCATCGGGATAGCGCCTGGGTTGTGATTTCCAGAACTCATGACCATAGACGGTATTGATGTAAATGCTGGCGGTCAGCGGTTCGATACTCCACCCGTTTTTCATGCTATGACTCCACGGAACGAAGTTCTGCTTGAGCGTCATGGTGAGTTTGCCACGTGTGCTCTGGTGGGCAGGAATATAACCGAAGAGAAGGTCGGTTTCCCATTGTCGGCGGTTACCATAATCCCATCCCAATCCAGCAGAGACCACACCCATGTTGCCTGCGTTCTGAATGATGAATTGTGTGGGAATCAGCGCGGCCCAATGCTTACGGTAACGGTGCACGCGCTTGTCATAGTAACTCTCTTTTGCCTTTTCCACGTATGTGGTGTCTGGTGGGAGTGCTTGGGCACGGAACACCACGAGGAGCATGATCAGACTAAAAATGAACCTCTTCTTCATCATATCCCTCCTTTCTGATTGTGATGATGCGATAGATGCGGTGGTCGGAACAGTCGATGCCGTAGAACAGCAGTCCGTCGCTGTAAATATTGTTCACTACGCTATTGTGGTTGTGACCATAGACGCAAAACATGAGATGGGGCAGAAAGTCTATATATCTTCGAAATGCCTTTGCCACATTATTGTTGAACTGGTCGCTATAGGGTGGGGCGTGCATGATGATGACGGTACGGTCAAACTCATCGGCACGCGCGGTAATCTCCTGTTCAATATAGTCGAAATTGGGTACTGCCGCCATATAATCATATTCTGTGGCATTGGTGTTGAGACAGAGAAATTTGACGCGTCCTGCGATGAATGAGAAATCCAAGGATCCGTAGAGTACTTGGTATGACTGATCGCCCGTGCCTAAGAAATCGTGGTTGCCTATCAATGCCACATAGGGTACATCCAGCTTCTGAAGGATCTTCCGTGTCCGTTCATACTCCTTTTTCGTGCCCGTGTCGGTGAGGTCTCCACAATGCACCACGAAATCGATGTCGTTACGCTTGTTAATGTCGTCAATCTCTGCCTTGGTATTGGTGTACCAGCCATGGGTGTCGCTGATGAAAGCGATGCGCAGGGAGTCTCTTGATGCAAACCGTTGTTCTATTTCGGCGATGGCCTGCTTGTTATGATGGGTCTCGCCTTTGTAGTTGACATCGTAGGGATGAACATCAAAAACGTCGTTGCACGCCGTCAGGAGACAGATCATGGCCATGCACAGAAAGAGGATGGTCTGCTTGGAACGCTTGTTGATATCGTTGTTGCTTTCAGTTTTCATGATGGTGATGGATATATTATTTCTTTTTGTCGGCAACAGCGGTTCAAATGGTATTAAACCGACTGATGAGTTTCTTGCGATAGAGCCGCGCCACCTTGACATTATTAATATGGTCGAAGGGTGGATAGAGGCGACAGACATTGTCGCACACTTCCATCAAACAGTTGATATTGATGACAAAGCGCTGGCTCACCTGTACAAAACAAGGGTCGAGGGCGAGCAATGTTTCACAGTTGACGTTACGTTTCAGGCGTATGGGTTCTTCACATCCCGACACAACGACTTCCCAGATTCGCTGGTCACTATTGTAGTAAAAGAGTCCGATGTCGGCAATGGAAACCACTCGAAAGTCAGAGAAGTTGGTATTGAAAATCAGTTTTTCGCGGTCGCGCCGTACAGTACTGTTGATGTCGGCAGGATTGTTGTCAGGCGCCTTCTGGTTGGAGGATTCGATATGGAGGCGTAAGCGCTGAATCATCGCCGAGAGTTCGTCGCGGTCAACGGGTTTGAGTAGAAAGTCGAATGCCTCGTTACGAAACGAAGAAAGCATCGAGTCCTTATGTCCGGTGTACATCACCACCCGGCAGCGTCCTTGTGTCAGACGTTTCACCTCGCGGATGAAATCCACTCCCGACATGCCCGGCAGTTCTACATCAAGAAAGACGAGGTCAGGAGAAGCTACCTTGATCTGACCTTCTGCCACCGTGGTGTTGCAGGCGCTTCCCACCACTTCAATATCGTCGTATTCCAAGAGCATGCGGCTCAGAGTTTCGATGGACAGAATCTCGTCGTCTATGATGATTGTTTTCATAAGTATTTAATTTATAGTGTAACAGTTTAAATTCGTAAAATATTTACTTTATAGTGCTTTCAGGTGTCTCGGTACCGTAAGTATGGCGCTGCATCCATGGTCATTATGGATGTCGAAACGGATCTTCGAACTTTTGTTTTCTTCGTTGATAATCGCCATGGTGTGGCGGATGATATTCAGTCCGATACGTGCCTTGGCATTGTTGTAGGCACGGATGTCAAAACCAGGACCATTGTCTTTCACGCAGATACATGCCTGCTGATCGTCAATGGCAACGCTGATCATAAGATGTTTCTCGCCTTCCTTATGTTTCAGTCCATGAATGATGGCATTCTCGGTCAGTATCTGCACAAACATCGACGGGATGAGAATGGCGTTCATCTTGTCTGTTGGAGGAAAGTCATAAGACACGATAAAGTCTTGTCCCATAAGTGATTTCTCCATTTCAACAAACTGTTTCACGAAGTCTATTTCCTGGTCCAGCGTTACGAAAGTCTTGCTGGAGATGTCGAGACTCGACCGAATGAGACGCGCCAGCAGCGTCAGCCGATTGGCCTCATTGGGACCATTAGAACCGACGCACGAATTGAGCACATTAAAGATGAAGTGGGGAGAGATGCGCTGGCGCACGATGGTCAGACGGAGGTTCAGCATATCGATGTGACGCTGTAAGGTGCGCTTGCGGTTATAGAACAGTTTTGCCAACAATACGGACACCACCACGATCAGGAAAGCAACGATTCCCCCCATGATATGGAGATTGACTTGATAGTTGGCACGCTCCTCCTGCACCCGGAGCTGGTTGTGGAGTCGCAACGTATCTTCACTCAAACGCACCATGATATCGTTCGCTCGCGCGATATTCTGTCGGTTCATGATACTGTCGTGGGTCTCATAAACACTCTTCTGCAAGCGGTAGGCACGTGAATAGTCACCCGTACGCGCGTAATACTCACTCAGATACTCGTAGCGTATGTCTTTTAGCATCGGATTGACCGGAGCGGAAAGGCGTTCCTGTCTCAAGGTGTGCTCAATGTCTGCATAGTGTCCTGCATGGAGTGCAAGACCGATACGTATGGTGTTGCAATAGAACACGCCAGCCTCTATGTTTCGTTGGTGGAAGAAAGGTTCAACCTGTTCGAGATAAACACGTGATGAATCAGACTGATGGAGTCGGAGAAAGACGTCTGCCATATTGAGCTTGCAAATCTTCATGTCGAGCACATCAGGGGTTCCCTTTTGCTCCAAATGGCGTTGCAGTCTGCGAAAGGCTTTCAGCGATTGCCTGTATTGTTTTTGGTAATAATAGGTATTACCATAGTTGTTAAGAAACACGATCTGCATGGCAGGAGTGAGGTCGTCAAAACGCTGATCTACGATTTTGTAACTCCTGAGTGCAGAGGGGAAGTCGCCAAGAGCAGTATAAACCCGACCGAGTCCCATACGATAGGAGAGTGTCTGCGTATCGTTTCTACCCAATGAGTCGGCAAGCACGAGGGCTTTTCTAAACCAATGTGAAGCCTTCGTTAGATCATGTTTCTCGGCATAGGCATCCGCCATATTAGCCGCCAAGTCGGGCAAGTAGCTTGTCTGGTCGCTAACAGACAATAACTGGTATGCGCTACGGTAAAGTCTCACTACGCTGTCGGGATTGCCATGGAGCAGATAGAGATGAGAACCGCGTGCTGCCAACATCCTGGCGCGCATACCGTTGATGCGGGGCGAGACAGGAAACGCCTTGAGAAAATGTTCTGCCTTATCCACATAAAACAAAGAGGAGTCTGGTGTGACGGTCATCAGGAAATGCGAAGCGTAAAGCAGGGCATAGTCGTAATATTCGAGCGAATCATCGGCAGTCGCCATGGCGTGACGGATGGAATCTACAGAACCCGGCTGTTGCCGCTTGAGCGAATCTCCCAAAGCCATCAGACGCTGCGTCTTGGCGGCCGAACGACAGTTGGAAGAATCAGAATTAAACTGGCAGGCAGAAAAAGCCAGCACAGCAATGGTGGCGAACGCCAACCCGAATATTTTTTTCGGTATAGGAATTGATTGTTTATTCATTATATATTTTCAATGCTGCAAAATTAGTGAAAAATTCTTCAAAATGTAATAGATTCCAGAAAATTTTATGTAATTTTGCGCACAGAAACATTGCTTTTTATGGTACACAATATATTCAAAGGCTTGGGCATCGCCCTGATTACACCATTTACAGAGAACGGAGAGGTTGACTACAAGTCGCTTCATCGCCTCGTGGAATATCAGTTGGACAACGGTGCCGATTTTTTCTGCATTCTCGCAACAACAGGCGAGACACCCACATTGACCGCAGAAGAGAAAAAGAAAATCAAGGAATTGGTGATTAACACAGTAAGCGGAAAGGTACCCATCCTCGTAGGCTGTGGCGGCAACAATACAACTGCCGTTGTCGAAGAGTTGCAGAATGGCGACTTCAAAGGCATTGATGGTGTGCTGAGCGTCTGCCCATATTATAACAAGCCATCGCAGGAAGGCCTTTACCAACACTTCAAAGCCATTGCGGCTGCTACTCATTTGCCCGTAGTACTATATAATGTACCGGGAAGAACAGGTGTCAACCTGAAGGCGGAAACCACCGTCAGACTTGCACGCGACTGCCACAATATCGTGGCTATCAAAGAGGCAAGCGGCAATCTGGAGCAGGTGGATGAAATCATCAAGAACAAGCCCAACGACTTTGATGTTATTTCAGGCGACGATGCGCTTACCTTCCCCATGATATCATGCGGAGCCGTCGGTGTGATCAGCGTTATAGGCAATGCGCTGCCACGCGAGTTCTCTAAGATGATTCGCTTGCAGTTGCGAGGTGAATACGATGGCGCACGAAAGATACACCACCGCTTTACCGATCTTTTCTCGCTCTTGTTTGTAGATGGCAATCCTGCAGGCGTTAAGGCGATGCTTCACGAAATGGGATTCATCGACAATATCTTACGACTGCCATTGGTTCCCACACGCATCTCAACGTTGCAGCGCATGAGCGAGATCATGAAGGAACTGAAAATCTAAAGTATCAAGTGTCTTATGGAGGAAAACAGGGTTATTCACGAAATTACGCCCTTGATGGGCAAAGACTCCCTCTACATAGCCGACCGCAGAAAGAAGGAGTTTACTTATCCTATTCACAATCATGAAGTGTTTGAACTCAACTTTGTGGAACATGCACCAGGTGTGAGGAGAATTGTGGGTGACTCTAATGAAGTGATCGGAGAATACGACCTTGTCCTCATAACCAGTCCTGACCTTGAACATGTATGGGAACAAAACGAATGTAAGAGTGAAGACATACGCGAAGTCACTGTACAGTTCTATATCGACTTGAGCGAAGACGGTTTTTTCGGTAGGAATCCATTCAACTCGCTACGGAAGATGATGCTTGAAGCAAGGAAAGGATTGGCCTTCCACATGGAAGACATCCTCCGCGTCTATAACCTTATAGATACACTCAGCTCTATCAAAGACGGTTTTTATGCTGTGACACAGTTTCTTGCCATACTCTACGAACTGTCGAAAAGCACTAAAATGCGCCCGCTGGCAAGCAATAGTTACGCCAAGGTAGAAGTGGCAAGCGACTCAAGACGCGTGCTCAAGGTTAAGAATTTCATAGCCAAAAACTATATGGACGAGATCAGACTCGGAACACTTGCTGATATTGCAGGTATGAGTCCGTCGGCATTCAGCCGATTCTTCAAACTCCATACCGGAAGGACACTCAGCGACTATGTCATTGACATGAGACTGGGATATGCCAGCAGAATGCTTGTGGATACCTCAAAAAGCGTGGCGGAAATATGCTACGAATGTGGCTTCAACAACCTCAGCAATTTCAATCGTATCTTTAAGAAGAAGAAAGACTGTTCACCGACAGAGTTTCGGGAGAACTACCACAAGACACGAATCATCATTTGATAGCAACAAGACGAGGGCGCAATCAGCTTACGACAAGTGCATTCGAAAACAGGTCTGAATAATATATTATCGTGAAAGAGAAAGAAATACAAATCAGCGATTACAACTATCCGTTGCCCGATGAACGCATAGCAAAATTCCCATTGCCCGTGCGCGACCAATCTAAATTGCTGATCTATCAGCAAGGAAACATTTCAGAAAGTAAGTTCTACCACCTCGCAGAATTCCTGCCGAAAGGTGCCCTGATGGTGTTCAACAATACAAAGGTCATACAGGCAAGACTACATTTCCGAAAGGAAACAGGAGCACTCATTGAAGTGTTTCTGCTCGAACCGGCAGAACCGGCAGACTATGAACAGATGTTCCAAACCAACAAAAAATGCAGTTGGCTCTGCCTCGTGGGAAATCTCAAGAAATGGAAAGAGGGAACACTCTGCAGAACCATCACGGTTAAGCAACATACCCTCACCATCAAAGCCACGAGAAAAGGCGAACACGGTACGAGTCAATGGGTGGATTTCGAATGGGACAATACAGATGTAAACTTTGCAGATATACTCGATGTGGCTGGCGAACTCCCTATACCTCCGTATCTCAACAGAGAAACACAGGAAAGCGACAAAACTACCTATCAGACCGTATATTCTAAAATAAAAGGAAGTGTGGCTGCACCAACAGCGGGACTCCACTTCACACCGGAGGTGCTCGCAGACCTCGACCGTCACGGAGTGGAATGCGAGGAACTCACACTGCATGTTGGAGCAGGAACCTTTAGACCGGTGAAAAGCCAACACATTGGCGAACACGACATGCACACAGAATATATTGCTGTCAGAAAACATACATTGGAGCGCCTCGTGGAGCACAATGCCAATGCCATTGCCGTAGGAACCACCAGCGTCAGAACGCTGGAGAGCCTATATTATATAGGTCTGAAACTCGAATGCAACCCGGAACTCACCAAAGAACAACTTCATGTTTGCCAGTGGGAACCATACGAAGAGGAAAACGGAGCCGGAACAGACAGTAAACTGCCTGCAAAAAAGGCTTTGGAGAATATCATCGCATGGCTCGATAGTCACCATCTGACCACACTTCACTCTTCCACTCAAATCATCATCGCACCAGGCTATGAATATAAAATAGTGAAGATGCTCATCACCAATTTCCATCAGCCGCAAAGCACGTTGCTCTTGCTGGTCAGCGCATTTGTGAAAGGCGACTGGAAACGCATCTACGACTACGCATTAAGCCACGATTTCCGTTTCCTGAGCTATGGCGACTCTTCGCTCCTCATACCATAAACGGAGAAGTAAACAAGCAAATAGTAACAAATAGTTGAGATATGAAATACGGATTTGTAAATGTCGCAGCAGCTGTTCCTGCAGTAAAAGTGGCAGACACAGCATACAACGTCTTTGAAATCGAGAAAATCATTGCCGACGCAGAGGGCAGGGGAGTGGAGATTCTCTGCTTTCCAGAACTATGTATAACGGGCTATACCTGTCAGGATCTGTTCAGACAACAGCTGTTACTAACACAGGCGGAAGAGGGACTCATGACGCTTCTTGATTTTACAAGACAGCTCAACGTCATCTGCATCGTGGGACTACCCGTACAGACAGGAGGAATGTTGCTCAACTGCGCAGCTGTCATCCAAGCAGGTACACTGCTCGGACTCGTGGCAAAAACATATCTGCCCAACTACAACGAGTTCTATGAGAAACGATGGTTCGCTTCTGCGCAAGATCTCAAAACAACGGAAGTTTACTTAGCAGGATCACCCGTCGCGCTGACTGCACAACCCACCATCTTCCAAACAACGGACGGAGTGAAGTTTGGAGTGGAAATATGTGAGGACGTATGGGCACCTGTGCCACCAAGTAACAATCTCACACTGGCTGGAGCAGATATTATCTTCAACTGCTCAGCAAGCAACGAACTCACCGGCAAACATAAATACCTTCGCAACCTGCTCATGCAACAGAGTGCAAGAACCATTAGCGGATACGTTTATGCTTCATCGGGATTCGGTGAATCTACGCAAGATGTGGTCTATGGAGGTAATGCCATGATTTTTGAAAACGGACACTTGCTCGCTGAAGGCGAACGCTTCTCGCTGCAGCCACAGATACAAGTGGCACAAATCGATGTGGACCGACTCAGAACGGACAGAATGGACAATACCACGTTTGTAAATGCCCAACGAGAAGCTTTTGCGCAGATTATTTCATGTAAAATGGTGGAATCAGCTGAGTTTAAACTGTCAAGATACGTAGATCCGCATCCGTTCACTCCCGACGATGACGATATGCAGGAAAGTTGCGAAGAAATACTCAACATCCAGTCGGCTGGTCTTGCCAAACGATTGGTACATACCAATTGCCAGAAGGTTGTGATAGGAATAAGCGGCGGTCTCGACTCGACGTTGGCTTTGCTCGTATGTGTCAGAACATTCGATATGCTTGACTACGATAGAAAAGGGATATTGGGAGTCACCATGCCTGGATTTGGTACTACAGACCGCACGCACGACAATGCAATCCGTCTCATGCAGACACTGGGCATCAGCCAAAAGGAAATAAGTATTGCCAAAGCAGTCAAACAACATTTTGAAGACATCGGACAGGATATTGACACTCATGATGTGACCTACGAAAACTCGCAAGCAAGAGAGCGCACGCAAATTCTTATGGATCTCGCCAACAAGGAAAACGCACTCGTCATCGGAACTGGTGACCTTTCTGAACTCGCGCTGGGATGGGCAACCTATAACGGCGACCACATGTCAATGTACGGAGTCAATGCAGGAGTACCCAAAACGCTGATACAGTATCTGATAAGATACATGGCAGAACTTGAACTGTTCAACGAACAAAAAGCAACGCTCATCGACGTTATTGATACACCTATCTCGCCAGAACTGACACCGGCTGACGATGAAGGACAAATCAAACAGAAGACAGAAGACCTTGTAGGTCCCTACGAACTGCACGACTTCTTTCTCTACTATTTCCTGAGATTTGGATTCAGACCCAGAAAGATCATGATGCTTGCAGAACAAGCTTTCGACGAGAAATATGACAGGAAAACCATCAAAAAATGGCTGACCACATTCTGCCGCAGATTCTTTAACCAGCAATTCAAGCGATCTTGTCTGCCTGACGGACCGAAAGTGGGAAGCGTCAGCCTCTCGCCAAGAGGTGACTGGAGAATGGCAAGTGATGCCTCAAATGCATTGTGGGTAAAAGAATGTGAAAGCTTATAACACTTTAAAAACAAAATGCCAGATAACAAACAACCACGCCGCACAAGAAAACCGGCGACTGATAATACTTTCGTACACGTTCAGCCGCAAGCTACAGAAATAGAAAAAACTGTGCTCGGAGCACTCATGATCGACAAAGATGCCTATTCGGTGGTCTGTGAGCTGCTGTATCCTGAAAGTTTCTATGAACCTCGAAACCAAAAAATCTATGAGGCAATAAGAGAACTCGAATTGCACGAAAAACCTGTTGATGTATGGACTGTGACCGAACAGTTGGCTCATCAAGGGGACCTCGAAGATGTTGGAGGACCAGGGTATGTTACTGAACTCTCCTCAAGGGTTTCCTCATCGGCAAGTATCGAATATCACGCAAGAATCATTGCGCAGAAATTCCTCGCACGACAGCTGATTTCCTATGCCAGCGTCATCGAAACGAAAGCTTTTGACGAAACGATAGATGTGGAAGATCTGATGCAGGAGGCAGAAGGTTCGCTCTTCGAACTCTCGCAAAAGAATATGAAGAAGGACTATACCCAAATCGACCCGGTCATCAAAAATGCTGTAGATGGCATTCAAAAGGCTGCAGCAAACAAAGACGGACTGACGGGTGTTTCCACTGGTTATTATAAACTTGATGATATGACCAGTGGATGGCAAGCCTCTGACTTAATCATCATCGCAGGACGACCTGCCATGGGTAAAACGTCATTCGCACTCTCCATGGCTAAGAATATTGCTTCAGACAATAAAGTTCCGATGGCTTTCTTCTCTCTTGAAATGAGCAATACGCAATTGGTCAACAGGTTGATTTCTAACGTATGCGAAATCCAGGGTTCGAAAATACTCAACGGACAACTGCACCCTGACGAATGGGATAGGCTTGACAAACGACTCAACAATCTATTGGGAGCACCGCTTTATGTGGATGATACGCCGGGACTGTCGGTTTTCGAACTGCGCACAAAGGCACGACGCCTCGTCAGAGAACATGGGGTGAAGATTATCATGATCGACTATCTACAGTTGATGAACGCTCAAGGTATGAGGTTCTCTTCACGACAAGAGGAGGTATCGACCATCAGCCGCTCACTCAAAGGACTCGCAAAGGAACTCAATATCCCTATCATCGCACTCTCGCAGCTGAACCGTGGTGTTGAAAGCCGAGAAGGTAATGATGGAAAACGACCTCAATTGTCTGACTTGCGTGAATCGGGTGCCATTGAGCAGGATGCGGACATGGTGCTCTTTGTTCACAGACCAGAATACTACCATATTTATCAAGATGAACACGGACACGACCTCAGAGGTATGGCACAGATTATCATTGCCAAACACCGTAAAGGTGCGACTGGTGATGTGTTGCTCAACTTCAGAGGTGAGTTTACACGATTTGAGAATCCGGAAGACGGCAAACTCAACACTAAGAACGCAAATGACGGCGGAGGTGAAATTCTTGGCAGCAAAGTGAATGGGGGAGACCAAGGTGGCACGATGGAATCTCCGTTTGGCTATGATGGACCTGACGGACCTATGCCTTTCTAACAATCATAATATGCAGATATAAACTAAAATACTTAAAATCATGAAGAAACTATTATTAGGCGACGAAGCCATTGCGCAAGGAGCTCTCGATGCTGGATTGAGCGGCGTCTATGCCTATCCTGGAACTCCGTCAACGGAAATTACCGAGTATATCCAAGGCTCTGCACTCGCACGCGAATGGGGAGTGCACAGTCGTTGGTCAACCAACGAGAAAACTGCAATGGAGGCAGCATTGGGAATGTCCTTCATGGGTAAAAGAGCCATGGTCTGCATGAAACATGTAGGTCTGAATGTATGCGCCGACCCGTTTGTCAACTCGGCAATGACGGGAACAAACGGTGGACTCATCGTTCTAGTGGCTGATGACCCATCAATGCACTCTTCACAGGATGAACAAGATAGCAGATTCTATGGTAAGTTTGCCATGATTCCCACACTCGAACCCGCAAGCCAACAAGAGGCTTACGATATGATGGAAGAAGCTTTCCAACTCTCTGAAGAACAACATCTGCCAGTACTCGTGCGTGTTACAACTCGCATGGCTCACTCTCGTGCCGTGGTGAAAGTGAAAGAGACACCAAGACAACAAAACGAACTCAACTACAATGCTCAGGCTTCTAACTGGGTATTGCTGCCTGCTTTTGCTAGAAAACGTAATGCTATCGTTACTGCGCAACAAGCAGAACTCGAAACTATTGCAGAAAAGAGTTCACACAATAAATATGAGGATGCTGCTGATCATTCCATGGGTATTATCGCTACGGGAATTGCCTATAACTACCTGATGGAATGTTTCCCTGACGGTTGTCCGTTCCCCGTACTCAAAATCAGTCATTACCCGTTACCAAAAGCGTTAGTAAGACGAATGACAGAGGCATGTGAGAGTGTGCTGATTGCAGAAGAAGGACAACCATTCGTAGAAGAAATGGTGCGTGGCGTAATGCCTGGAAATACTGTCATCAAAGGAAGACTCACAGGAGAACTTCCACGTACAGGAGAACTTAATCCAGACCTCATCAAAAAGGCTTTGAGTATAGAAAGCGACGAGAGGTATGCTACGTGTGAGGATGTCGTGCCACGCCCACCTGCACTCTGTCAAGGTTGTGGACACCGCGATGTATATGCTGCTCTCAACCAAGTATTGCTTGACTATCCCAACGCACGCGTATTTGGCGATATTGGTTGCTACACTCTCGGTTTCCTTCCACCATACAAAGCTATTCACTCTTGTGTAGATATGGGGGCGTCTATTACAATGGCTAAAGGAGCGTCAGATGCCGGACAATGGCCTGCTGTTGCCATCATCGGAGATTCTACATTTACTCATTCGGGAATGACAGGACTCTTAGATGCCATCAACGAAAATGCTGACATCACAGTTATCATCAGCGACAACCTCACCACAGCAATGACAGGTGGACAAGACTCGGCTGGAACTAATAAGTTTGAAGCCATCTGCCGAGGACTGGGACTAAGCGAGGAGCATCTCAAAGTGGTTGTCCCCCTGCCTAAAAACATGGCAGAAATCACACAGACCATTCGTGACGAAATCAACTATCATGGTCCTAGTGTGATCATTCCAAGACGTGAGTGCATGCAGACGTTGCAAAGACATCTGAAGCAGAAAAAGAATGCCGAGCGAAAATAACATATTCCGTATAATACTAAAACCAAGAACAAGATGAAAACAGATATCATACTATGCGGTGTCGGCGGACAAGGAATTCTCTCTATTGCCACGATTATCGGTGAAGCCGCAATGAACGAAAACCTTTATATCAAACAGGCTGAAGTACACGGAATGTCACAACGTGGAGGTGATGTGCAGTCCAATCTGCGTATCTCTGATAAACCTATCGCCAGCGACCTTATTGCAAAAGGTAAGGCTGATGTTATCATCTCCATGGAACCTATGGAGGCTCTACGCTATTTGCCGTTCCTCAACGAAGAGGGATGGATTATCACTTCTGCATCTCCCTTTGTCAATATACCAAACTATCCAGAAATGGCAGTTATTGAGCATGACCTCAAAAAATTACCACACGTTATCATGCTCGATATCGAACAACTGGCCAAGGACAATGGTGTGCCTCGTTCTGCCAACGTAATTCTTCTGGGAGCTGCACAAAAGGCTTTGAATATTGAATATGATAAGTTGGAAGCTGCCATACAACGGGTATTCGCCAGAAAAGGAAAAACTATCGTCGAGGCGAATATCAAGGCATTGGCCATTGGAAAGGAACACCAATTATGAAACAGACACCTATAGATCCAAAACTCATTGACTCACTGGTAGGCGAACTGGGCATTAACGACTTTGCTAAAGCAACTATACGAGAAGTTAAACTCGTGGCTGCACGGGCAGAGAAACAGTCTGGAGTGGAGTTTATCAAAATGGAAATGGGTATTCCAGGACTTCCTGCTGCAAAGGTAGGGGTGGAAGCTCAGATGAAAGCGTTGGGCAACGGAATAGCTAATCTGTATCCTGATATTCAGGGACTGCCCGAACTGAAGAATGAAGCGTCACGCTTCGTCAAAGCATTCATCGGCATTGATATCGCACCTGAAGGATGTGTGCCCGTTTGTGGTTCCATGCAGGGTACGTTTGCTTCTTTCTTGACTTGTTCGCAGGCTGACAGCAAAAAAGATACGGTTCTATTCATTGATCCAGGATTCCCTGTACAGAAAATGCAATTGCAGGTTATGGGGGTAAAATATGAAACATTTGATGTCTATAGTTACCGGGGAGAACGTCTGGGTGAGAAACTTGAATCTTATCTGAAACAAGGTAATATCTGTGCTATTGTCTATTCAAACCCCAATAATCCGTCGTGGATTTGTCTCAACGAGGAAGAACTCAAGTCGATTGGACAACTGGCCACTCAATACGATGCGATTGTGATGGAAGACCTTGCATATTTTGCCATGGATTTCCGTCGAGACTTGAGTAAACCGTTCCTGCCTCCGTACCAACCGACGGTAGGTCGCTATACAGACAATTACATCCTGCTGATTAGCGGATCTAAAGCTTTCAGTTATGCGGGTGAGCGTATTGGTGTGACATGCATCTCGGACAAACTGTTTCATCGCCATTTCGATGAACTTGCAGCAAGATATGGAGGATTGACCTTCGGACCAGTTTTCTCTACACGCATGCTTTATGCTTTGTCCTCTGGAACTAGTCATTCTGCACAATATGCTATGGCAGCCATGCTGCGAGCTGCTTCTAATGGGGAATATGATTTCCGAAGCGAAGTAAGTGTCTATGGAAAAAGAGCACATCAACTGAAAGAAATATTCCTTCGACATGGATTCCATATTGTCTATGATAAAGACTTGGACGAACCTGTAGCGGATGGATTCTATTTCACCATAGGATACAAAAATATGAGTAGCGGACAATTGGCTTACGAATTGATGAGTTATGGTGTTTCAGCAATATGCCTCGTAACTACAGGATCTGACCAAGAAGGATTGCGGGTGTGCACTTCTTTCATTGAAGATCACCAATATGCACAATTGGAAGAAAGAATGAGTATTTGGGAAGAAAACCATCAATAAACCAACAAATTGAATCAGCATACAAGAAAGAAGTTCCGGTTTTAAATGATCTTTAGTAAAGCCGGAACTTCTTTTTGTTTATTTTATAGTGAACTTTAAAAACTCTTCATAACGAAAGTCTTTCATTAAACACTAAAACTCTGTACTTTTACTTTTCTGCAACACAAGTACTTATGATAGTTTTTCGTCGTTCTTTTTATAAACAATTACATTTTACATAAGAATAGAGTAGGGGGAGTGAATTATCGCGCCATACGATATATTTCTCGCATTTCATTCTGACCCAAAACCTCCATGGCACCCACGGTAATCTTTCCACCACGAGAGCATTTGTCAACCATCACCTCTAGCTCTTCCTCGGTAATTTCACGACCGAGAAGTTCGTGAATTGAAGTCGGCATACCAATTTCATGATAAAACTTCTCCACAGCTTCAATACCGGACAGAGCAGTCTGCCGAGGATTGGCAAAATCGTTTGTGACTCCCATGACGTTGACAGCAAATTGAACAAAACGATTCATGTGTCGATCCATGACAAAACGTGCCCATGAGGGCCAAAGGGCTGCAAGGCCAGCTCCGTGTGTTACACCAAACAAAGCACTCAGTTCGTGCTCAAGACGGTGGGTTGCGAAATCTTTTTCTGTTCCACACTCAGTCAGGTCATTGTGTGCAAGAGAGCCAGCCCACATAATTTGGGCACGATAACGATAATTCTCAGGATCTTTGAGTACCAATGGCAGCACATCCTTCACCGTACGCATCAATGATTCTGCAATACCATCAGTCAATGTCATTTCCTCATATTTGGAAAAATAACGTTCCATGGTGTGCATCATAATATCTGTACCGCCAGCAGCTGTCTGATAAGAAGGTAAGGTGTAAGTCCGCTCTGGGTTCATTACAGCAAACTTACAGCGACATAAATCGCTGTTTATGCCACGTTTCAATAAACCGTCATCTTTCGTTATCACGCAACTTGAAGACATTTCGCTTCCTGCAGCAGGAATAGTGAGGACAGTGCCAACTGGCAGGCATTGCTGAGGAACAGCCTTTCCGTCCCAAAAATCCCAAACATCACCGTCATAATGCACACCATAGGCAATAGCCTTTGAAGAGTCTATAACGCTACCGCCGCCAACGGCAAGAATAAAATCCACATCATGTTTGCGACACAAATCAATTCCTTCATAAACTTTACTTAGCAGAGGATTTGGCACCACGCCGCCAAGTTCAACAAATGATAAACCAGCGTCACGCAATTGTGTGCGCACCACATTCAGCAAACCAGTTTTTTCTGCAGACCCACCGCCATAATGTAGTAATATCTTATGGCCGCCATAAGCACTTACAAGACTACCTATTTGTTTTTCAGCATTACTGCCAAAAACTACACGCGTAGGTGCATAGAAATTAAAATCCTTAATCATAGTATTTGTTTTTTTATATACTGTTATTTATCATAACTGTCATTGTTTTATCTTTTAGACGAGCTATTTATAATGCAAATATAATAATAATCCACGAGACAGAACATAGATGTTTAAAATATTTATAATATTTTCCCCAATTCGGGACAAAATAGCGATTTGTTAAATATAAAGACAGATACGCAAATCTCTTCCCATGCTATCAGACATGGGCTATATATAAAGAATCGAAAGAGATTATGGCTCATCCGACATTT